>NZ_JAGWCT010000016.1:0-56398 GCF_020657815.1 Clostridioides sp. ZZV15-6597
CTTTTCTGTATTCGATTATGCAATTTATCAATATCATATGCTAACGCCAATAGATAATATTAAGTTCTTACATTTATAGTCTTGTTTTGTAACACTGAAAGTTCTTTCTACTTGAATAGAGTGATTCATTCTAAGCAAAATTCCTACTTTATTTTTAATATTATCTTGACTACGCTTCCTAAGTTTAGTTAAAACTTTAGAACATTCAATCTTTTTATTATTCTTACCTTTAAAGCATTTTCCACGTAAAAAGCAATTATTATAGCTTTCACATTTATACACTTGTACTTCATATGTATCCATTTTTATTTGTTTTCTTTTTAGATATGTAACTTTAATAAATCTCTTATTAGCACAAGTATATACATCTGATTCAGAATCATATTTCATATTTATTTTCTATATTTTTCAAAATAGATGGAAAATAGAGTAGTTTCAAACTGCTCTACTTTTTTATCTAAAATAAAAAGTGTATATATAATTTATTATATAAGTTATTTTATTTATTCAATAAATGGAAAATTTTTTCAATATAAGATATGTTATAATAAATATTCAGTGTATGATATTTAAGAAAATAATGATTTTAAATTAGGGTTTTATATTAACTAAGTGATATGTAAATAAATTATTAGCATATGCTTGTTGTAAAGCCTATCCAAGTTTTATATTAACTAAGTGGTATGTAAATTCACCAGGTAAGATAAATTCATTAAATTTACCTGGAAGGTTTTATGTTAACTAAGTAGTATGTAAATGAAGGTCTTTCTATTGTTTTATTTAAAGAGTATTCTTTTTATATTAACTAAGTAGTATGTGAGTAGTTTCTTCCCTCCATTACTTTTTCTTCTTTGTACTCTAGTCTTATAGTGAATACGTACAAAACAAAATAGTTTCAAATTTCTCTGTTTCTTTATCTAAAACTAAATAAAAAATGTATATATAAATTTAAATAATTTTAGTTCTTTATATTTAGTTTATTTAATAAATCTAGATTTTTGCTAGATAAAATACGATATAATGAATATATAATATGCAGTGTGCAATATTTTGAAAACAAACGCTGTAAGAATTGGAAATACTGTTTTACAAGGTGTTTTTTTAAATATCAAAAACACTACTTATAATTCAGTGCTTTGTGTGATTGAAAGTATTGAAAATACTAGATTTGAATTAGTGTTTTATATTAACTAAGTGGAAAACAGGAGTTATCTCAAAATTGATTTTTTTCTAATCAAATTTTAAGTTTAACTCCTTTTTTGATTAGTATCTTAAATTTTAATACTGAGTAAATTTGAGAACAAGAAATAAAGCATATGTATAAAAAATTAACTACATAGCTATTTCAAATAAGTGTTTTCTGAATCTATATTTTTGTATTCGATTATGCAATTTATAAATATCAAAGGCTAACGCCAATAGATAATATTAATTTCTTACATTTATAGTCTTGTTTTGTAACACCGAAAGTTTCTTCTATTTGAATAGAGTAATACATTCTAAGCAAAATTCCTACTTTATTTTTAATATTATCTTGACTACGCTTCCTAAGTTTAGTTAAATTCAAGAATATTCAATCTTTTTATTATTCTTACCTTTAAAGCATTTGCTACATAAAAAGCAATCATTGCAGCTTTCACATTTATACACCTGTACTTCAGATGTATATCCACTTTTATTCGTTCTCTTTTTCAGATATATAGGTCTAAGAAGTCTCTTATTAGCACAAGTATATACATCTGATTCAGAATCATATTTCATATTCTCTTTTCTTCCTACTATAGGATTTAAAGCTATGCTTTTTAATTTGTTTGTAATTTGCAGGTTTAATATATGAATTAAGGTTTTGATCTTCTAAATACTTATAGTTTTCTTAACTTTCATATCCAGCATCACATACAATATTTTTAAATTGCTTTTCTCTCTTTTTTTACAAAAAAAGAGATGATTCAAATTTTTATTTTGACACATCCCCTTTATTATTGCTTTAATTCAAATAATTAATTTTAAATTTATGTTCTTAGTTATAATTTTTTAATCTAGACTTTGTTCTAAATAGAAAACTATTTTTTCTTAAATTATACTAGATATGTAAATGTACTTAGTTTTTAAATGAATGTATAGGAGCTGGAATTCTTCCTCCTCTTTGAGTAAATAGTTCAGATGAATTTTTATTTATAGGCATTACTGGTGCTCGTCCTAAAAGACCTCCAAACTCGACCATGTCACCTACATCGCATCCTGGTGCTGGTATAATTCTAACTGCTGTAGTCTTATTATTAATCATACCTATTGCTGCTTCATCAGCTATCATAGCTCCAAGTGTACCTGCTGTAGTGTCTCCTGGCACAGCTATCATATCAAGACCTACAGAACAAATTGCAGTCATAGCTTCAAGTTTATCTATACTTAAAGCACCCTTAATAACAGCATCAATCATACCTGCATCTTCAGATACTGGTATAAATGCTCCACTAAGTCCTCCAACATGTGAACATGCCATAACTCCACCTTTTTTAACAGCATCATTTAAAAGGGCTAATGCTGCTGTAGTACCATGAGTACCAACAACTTCAAGACCCATTTCCTCTAATATATTTGCTACAGAATCGCCAATTGCAGGTGTAGGAGCTAATGATAAGTCTATTATTCCAAATGGGACATCTAGTCTATTAGAAGCTTCTTTTGCTACAAGTTGTCCAACTCTTGTAATTTTAAATGCTGTCTTTTTAACAGTTTCTGCGACAACATCAAATGGCTCTCCTTTTACCTTTTCTAAAGCTCTCTTAACAACTCCAGGACCACTTACACCAACATTGATAATTCTATCTGCTTCACCAACACCATGGAATGCTCCTGCCATAAATGGATTATCTTCTACTGCATTACAAAATACTACTAGTTTTGCACAACCAAAACCTTTTGCATCTTTTGTCATTTCTGCAGTTTCTTTTATAATTTCTCCCATTTCTTTTACTGCATCCATATTTATACCACATCTTGTAGAACCTACATTTACTGAAGCACATACCTTATTAGTACTTGCTAAAGCTTTTGGGATTGATTTAATTAATATCTTATCACCTTTTGTATATCCTTTTTGAACCAATGCTGAAAATCCACCAATAAAGTCTATCCCTAAATCCTCTGCTGCTCTATCTAATGTCTGTGCAAATTTCACATAATCTTCTTCATCTGTTGCACCTGCAATAATAGAGATTGGAGTTACTGATACTCTTTTATTTACAATTGGAATACCAAATTCACGTTCTATATCCTTACCAACTTTTACTAAGTTTTTAGCAGAATTCATAATTTTATTATATATTTTTTCTCTCGCTTTATCTCCATCAGGGTCTATACAATCTAGTAATGAAATCCCCATAGTTATAGTTCTTATATCTAACTGTTCTTCATCTATCATCTTGATTGTTTCAAGTATATTTCCTACATTCACTGTTATCACCTCCCCTTACTGTTTGCTACAGATTATGCATTGAATTAAATATTTCTTCTCTTTGAATTTTTACATCTACTGATAATTTCTTTCCTCTTTCAATTAAATCTTCAACTGTTTGCTCAAAAGAATTTAATGCTTTTTCTAAATCAACTACCATAATCATTGTAAAATATTCTTGAAGTATTTTTTGTGAAATATCTACTATGTTAATATTTTGTTTGTATAGCTCATCACTAATACCTGCTACTATACCTGGTTTATCCTTCCCAATTACTGTTAAAATTGCTCTCATAAATAATATCCTCCCTTAATTTTTTTATAAATCTTACATTTTTACAAATTGAACTAGTTGTTAACATATATTTCATTTATTTGTTGGTAAATCACTTTTTATGTATATATTTAATATATTTTAATACCTATACATTCATTTGTCAATTTTTTTTCAATATTCTATTATTTTTATACTATTTAACGAAACTGTATATTATATATCATTTTATTGATAGTAATATATAGTTTTCATAATACTGAAAGGTATTATTTATCAACTTTATAATTCACTAAATAATACCTTTTTAAAAATTATTTTTTTATTTGTATGAATTCTATTACATTTTTTCTTACACTTGGATTTACAGCTAATATAGAACCAATCATAGTTGGAGTTAATATACAGAGTAAAAAGAAAATCTCTCTGTTTAAATTATATTTTTTAGGTATAGACTTAAGATTTTCATTGTAATTTGCTATTTCGTCATAATTATTTACTCCTAACTTTCCATTATCTATTTCTTGATTTTTGTTTACAAAAACATTCCTATAGGAGAAATATTGATTATTATTGCTAAATACTGATTTTTGCTTTAAATTATAATTGCTATCATCTTCTGGCATTAAATTTTTACTATTAAATTTATTTTTATCCTCATAATCATTTTCTTTATCACTATTTATATTGGCATCTTCTTTATTATTTTGATGATTTTTATCATCAACACCACCAGCACTTGGTCCTATGTTATCTTCTGGAGCATTTGGTTTTCCTCCATTAGAATCATTATTTTCATTACTAGCACTGTCATTATTTTCTTTATTTTCGCCATTATTATTTTCTTTATTTTCGTCATTATTATCTTCTTTATTTTCATTGTTATTACCCTCATTTTTACTGCTACTGTCATCTCTATCTGGGTCATCTCTACCACCACCTCCACGGTCACCTCCATCGATAATAACGTCTCGGTCATCTTCTGGTGTCATCTGGTCACTACCTCCACCTATCACAAATCCTGGTTTTAAAAATATATTTGAATATCCGTCTCTCAATCCACCCTCTACATTTACTCTGAAGCATCTCAACTTAAAATCTTCAAAATTAAGTGTAGCTTGGTTGCTAATATAATCTAATTCTTTGCTTACCCAATTTATACCATCATCAGAATATTCTACAAATACCTTCTTGGCATTATATGGCATACTATAATCGAAAAGAGCTGAATAACCCTTTCTTGAGTTTATAAAAAATACTTCTAAATCATTTATAGGTCCTTTATTTGTAATATGAACATATAAAATAGGAGCAACATTATCATTTAGCACTATATTCTTTTCATTTAGATGTTCTTCTTTAAATTTTCCTTTTATTATGAATTCTGTATCTTTATTTAAATCAGTATAGTAATTTGATAAATCCCAATCTACATCTAACGTTACAAACTTTCCACTAGAAGTTTTTAAAGTTACAGTTTGAGGGAATTTTAAACCTTCTATTTTATCTTCTTTTGTTATCATTATTTCCTCTTCAAAGACTCCAATACCTCTACGATTACACCTTATAATATTATAATCATCATCTCTAGGTATACCTGGCATTATCATATTTTGGTCTCCTATAATATAGACATTCTTAGTCTCTGATACAATTGATTTTCCTTTTTTAGAGTTACTTCCTACTCCTATACTTTGTTGTTTATTATCATCATTAACAATTACTGAAGTATCCTCTATTTCGACTTCTCCCTTAGAATAAATTCCTATAGCATTTTCTCCATCAACTTCAATTGTTTTACAGTCTACTCTAACATCATTTTCCGAATAAATTCCTATAGCGTTTTCTCCACTTGCTTTTATGTTTCCAACCTCACCATAATATGTATCTATAAATAAATCAGCTTCTTTTTCTGCATATAAAGCAGTCCCATTTAAAGCAGTTATATTGTCTATTCCTATCCTTAGCTTTCCTCCTCGTTCTACATGAATTACACCTTCAGTTTCACCTTCTCCAACTATATTTAGTTCATTCCCATTGATAAAAAAATTCCCTTTATCTTTTATGAGTATCTTATACTTATTAGTATCTATCGTAATCTTAGTTCCATATGGAATATTAAGTTCAAAATAATCATCTATTACCATATCACAAGGAAGAGTGTAAACTATTTTTTCACTGTTATCTTCATTTTTCAAAATCCAACTTTTAAAATCATTCAGACAATTACTTTCTTGGGAAAAACTCTTATTTGGGAAAAGCACAAAAATCACAATTAACAAATGTATAAGAATAAAAGCTTTGTTTGTTTTGCTCATATTTTTCTCCTACTAATTCTCTTATCAAATAAAATTAACTTATTTTAAACAATTTTACTTATTTTACTATTTAAATTTTATAAATTTATTTATATACTTTATGATACCAGGATTTACTGCTGTTATTGAACATAGCATTGTTGAAACTACAATTCCAATTCCAATGATAATTCCACTATTAAAATTTTGAGTTTTATTCTGTGATTGAGAAGGAGAGTCTAATTTATCATTAAACTTACCTACTTCAGAAGTATCTTGTCGATTTAAGGTATTCTTGTCATTAAATGTACTTTTGGAAGATTCATCATTTTCATTGTGATTTTCTGTTAATATTTCCTTTAAACTATTTTCAATTTTATTTTTCATGATTAAATCATTACTCTTAAAATTTTTGTCTTGATTATTAATGTTTTTGTCTGTTTCATTCTCTGTATTAATATTTTTTTCATCTGAGTTATCATTATTTTCATCTTTCTGAGGTTTATTATCTTTTTCTTCATCATTAGATTCTGTAACTTTATTGGAATCTTCAGGTATTTGCTCATCAGTAGCTTCACTCTCATTATTGTCATTTGTATCTCCAATAATCTCAGAATCTTCTCTATCTGGGTCATCTCTACCACCACCGCCACGGTCACCATCAATATCATCATTTTCCCGTTCATCATCTGGTGTCTCTTGGTTGTCGCCACCTCCCACTATAAATCCTGGTTTAAAAACTATATTTGAATACCCTTCTTTTAATCCTCCTTCCACTCTTACTCTAAAACAACGCAGCTTAAAATCTTCAAAGAAAAGTATAGCTTGCTCTCTAATATCCTCCTGTTCTTCAGATATCCAATTGATTCCGTCGCTTGAATATTCAACAAAAACTTTACTTGCACTATATGGCATGTCATAATACAAAGCAGCTACATATCCATTTCTTGTATTTTGAAATTCCAATTCCAAATTGTCTATTGGCTTTTTCTCTACAACAGATATATTCAAAATAGGAACAACATCATCATTTATTATAATTTTTTCTTTATTTAATGTTTCTGTTTTAAACTTTCCTGTTATACTAAAATTTTCTTCTTTTTTTAGCTTTTCATAATAATCAGTAAAATCCCATTCTACATCTATATCAATTTGATTACTGCTAGATGTTTCTAATACCATATCTTTGGAAAATTTTATATTTTCTATTTTATCATCTTTACTTACTTTTATTTCTTCACTAAATACACCAATTCCCCTATGGCAACATTTTACAATATTATAGCCAGAATCTTCAGATATGGCTGGTATAAGCTCATTATAACTACCAATTATATAAATTTTCTTGCTTTCTGATACAATTGATTGTACCAACTCATTATTATCTCTTAATAATCCATTTTCTTTGTTACTACTATAAACTTTTATTGAAGATTCTTCTATCTCAACATCACCTTTAGAATAAACACCTATAGCACTCTCTCCATTCACTTCTATATCCTTATTTGGTATTCTGATATCATTTTCAGTATAAATTCCTATTGCATTTTTTCCATTTGCCTTTATTTTTTCAACATATTCATAGGATGATGCAAGATATAAATCTCCTCCTTCTTCGACGTATAAAGCTGTCCCATCAGTAGCAATTATGTTATTTATACCGATACTTATACTTCCACCATTTTCTACATGTATTACTCCTTCTTTTCCTCCTTCACCTATTATATTTAGTTCATTATCATCAATAATAAATTTTCCATGATTTTTTATCAGTATTTTATATTTGTTAGTATCTATTGTAAAATTACTGTCATAAGGAATATAAAATCTAAACTCTTCATCTATTACCATATCACAAGAAAGAGTATAAACTATTTCTTCTTTATTATTTTTATTTTCTTGAACCCACCTTTTAAAATCTTCAAGACAAGTTTCCTCTTGTCCAAAGACCTTATTTGGAAAAATTACAAAACAGAGTATTATTATGCTTACAAAAATAAATATTTCAGATTTTTTCATCTTTTACTCCTAATATTTTTAATATAATAATGTTAAAAAATGTATCTCATATAATATAATTTTTCCATAATTAGAACTTATTGTCAATTTTTATAAATAAAAAGCTACTTACTAAAGTAAACAAGTGTTTAACTTTAATAAATAGCTTATATTCTTATAATAAAATAGTTATAATATTAGAGCTTCCTTCATTTACAATTTTTTGTAGAGTCTTTTGCATCTTAACCCTTATCTCTTCTGGCATAGTATATAATTTACTTTGAAGCTGCTCTTTTACTAAATCATGAAGTGACTTACCAAACATATTTGACTCCCACAAATCTGCTGGTTGTTCTTCAAATACCTCCATGAGATATTTTATCATCTCTTCACCTTGATTTTGATTTCCAACTATAGGAGAAACTTCTGTAGATATATCTGCTTTTATAATGTGAAGTGATGGTGCATTAGCTTTTAACTTAATACCATACTGTTTTCCTTGTTTCATTATTTCTGGCTCTTCCAAGCTAAGTTCCTCTAAAGAAGGTGCTACTACTCCATATCCTTTTATCTTAGCATCCATTAAAGCACTTTCTATCTTATCATACTCATTTTTAACTTTAGATAATCTAGTTATCAGGCTAAGCAATTGATAATCTCCTTCAATTTTAAATCCACTTTTTTCTTCAAGGACATTATAGAATAAATCTTGCTTTGTTTGTAAGTCAATATTTATGACACCTTCTCCTAACTCCACATGGTCAACACCTGTATCATCTAAAAACTCTAACTCAGAGAAACCTTGCATAATTCCTTCTATATCTCTTATTTTACCTATGTCTATAATGCTCTGTTTTAATGTTGTTATTATACTGCTTTTTATCCAGTGATTTCTCTCAAGACCTTCCACCCATTTAGGTAAGTTTATTCTTATTTCTGTAAGTGGGAAATCATATAGTACAGTTTCCATAACTTCTTCTATATCCTCATCTTCCATTTCAACTATATTCATTGGAAGAACTGGAACTTCATATTTTTCCTCTAATTCATTTCTAAGCAGACTTGTTTCTTCACTTCTAGGACTTAACGTATTTAAAACCACAGCAAATGGTTTTTTAAGATTTTTTAATTCTTGTATAACTCTCTCTTCTGGCTCTACATAGCTTTTTCTGTCAATACCAGTAACTGAACCATCTGTTAAGACAACTATTCCTATTGTAGAATGGTCTTTTATAACTTTTTTAGTCCCTATCTCTGCTGCTTTCTCAAATGTCATAGCTTCTTGTGACCAAGGAGTGGATACTAATCTTTGCTTTCCACCTTCCTCATGACCTAAAGCTCCTTCAACTATGTATCCAACACAATCTACCATTCTCACTTTTAAAGATACTGTGTCTTTTATTTTAATTTCTACACCATCTGCTGGTACAAATTTTGGTTCTACTGTCATTATAGTTTTGCCTGAACCACTTTGAGGTATCTCATCTCTTGTTCTATCTTTTTTGAACTCATTGTCTATATTTGGGATAACCAACTTTTCCATAAACTTTCTTATAAAAGTTGATTTTCCTGTTCTTACAGGTCCCACTACTCCAATATATATATCCCCCTGAGTCCTTTTGGATATATCTTCGTATATATTATTATTCATATTATTCCTCCTATACATCTAATCTTATTAAATTATATTTAGATTTCGAGGTTAATATTCTTAAAATAGAAAAATAAAGACCAGCAATATTAATTTAGTTTACATATAGAAATTTGCAAATTTCAATGTAAATTAAATTATAATGCTAGCCCAAATAGTAGTGTATTATATTAACTAACTTTAGTAGTATTTTCATTTGACTTACTATTCATTTCAATAAGCTCTTTACGTCTTTCTTTAGTCATATTCATCCATATAAATGTAAACACCAATCCAATTATGGCTACTATAGTAAGAACTATGAAGTAGTACTTATATCCAGTTACACCTGGAAATGCATCTAATATCTTTCCTGCTGCTAGAGGACAAAGTACTTCTGGAAGATATCCTAATGTAGCAACTATACCTATAGCAGTTCCTGATATCGATAGTGAATAATTACCTTCTTCAAGTAACGAATAGTGTAAACCTTGAATGGCATACATAGATACATATATTGCAACACATCCAATCAATAGTACATAAATCATAGAAGATTTTGTTGGTGTAAATATTACACCTAAAAGTCCTGCAATCATAAGTATAAATCCATAAGATATAATCTTTGATGAACCAACTTTATCTCCAAGTAATCCAGAGGCTGCTGATGCTACTGGTCTACAATACTGAGCTAATATTGATATTGCAGATGCAAATACTACAGTTGCTCCAAATGCTTCAGTTGAATATGGCGTAAAATAGTAAAATGACATATTAGCTGAATATGAACAAAACATTATTATTGTTATTATCCATGTATGAGGCATTTTTATTACTGTAAAGAAAGCTTCTTTATCAAATTTGGCTGATACCTCTTTTTCATTATCTTTTAACTTAAAAAATACTAATAATCCAACTATTACATTTATAGCTGAATACAACACTATAATAGCTGTAAGACCAGATTTATCACTTACTTTTGATGAAATGTATCCAAATAATATTAAGACTAGAGATAAATGAATTGCATTGGTAATTCCACGACCACTTTCCATAAATCCAAAAGCCTTTCCTTGTTCATTTTCAGAGGCTAACATCCTAACAGCTTTTACAAGCGCTGGCCAAAAAGTAAGTATTGTTGTTATTCCCCATAAAGCATGGATTAAAAATACAATAGTATATGGAGGATAAAGTGTTAATACAAGACCCAATACTCCTGTAATAATTAAAGAACCTGAAAGTAGCTTTCTGGCTGAAATACGATCTGCTAAGAAACCACCAAAAAGGTATGATACCATTGCAAGTAAACCATAAATACTTCCTAAACTACCCATTTGTGTATTTGTAAGATTAAATGCTTGTGCAAAAGTATCATAATAATAATTTTTTAAATATGGTAAAGCATATATAAAGGCTCCTGCTACAAAGAGTATTATTAAGACTTTGAAATTTTTCCAAATGCTTGGTTTATTTACTTCAACTGACATATTTCCTCCTTATGTAAATACTCATAAATTTTTACGATAGCTAATTATTGATTTTTCAACATCCCAACATATTATAGATTTATTAATATATTATGTTAATTTATCCATAATTTTTAGTGAACTAAAGACAAATGCTTTTAGCTCACTAAAATAATTATATTTTTATTTATAGGAATCCCCAGAATTATTAGATACCTTCCTTTCATAGTTCTTCCATATCATTAAACCTGTTAATATAACAAAAAGACCTCCACCTATCATCTCAATCTCATAAACTATATTATCTTTTAAAGTCTCCATAACTGGTGCTGTTGAAAAAAGTATCCCCACTACAGTCACTACAAGTACCATTCTAGCTATATTGATACAAACTGAATCACTTTTTGCAATTGAGTATGGTCTTTCTTCGTTTGGTCTTGTCTTTCTAAGTCTTATATAAGACGTAAAAAGTAATACATATGGAAACAATGCCGTTAATGCTGTCATAGTAACAAGAACATTATATATATTATCTACTGATGGCAGTAAATTTGTTCCTATAAGAAGTAGACTCACTATTATAGCTTGAATTACTACAGCATTTGATGGTATATTGTGTTTATTTGTAACAGTTAATTGCTTAGGAAATACACCTTCTTTTACATTTCCAAAAAGCATCTTTACTGGACCTGCTATATAAAGTATTAGTGCTCCAAGTACCGATAAAGTTATCCCAAATGCTACTACTCTTATAAACCAACTTCCTATTCCTAAATCTTGTGCAACTTTAGCTAGTGCATCTAGTATTCCTGTTGATGCTGCAATTTCATCTGGAGGAAGTATCATTGTTATTGCTACTGAACCTAGGATATAGATTCCTCCTATTAAAACAGCTACTGTCAATATAGCTTTAGGAAAGTTTTTCTTAGCATTATCCATTTCAGTTATAAAATTAGCAGTTGTTTCAGCTCCTGATAGTGCAAATATTATAGCAGATATAGAAACTAGTGAATTAGCATCTATCTTTGGTATTATATTTTGGATTGTATATACAGATGCTGATGGAGCTTTTTTGAGAATAACTACAGACATAAATGCCATCACTATAAGTAATATAGCCGGAATTGTAGAACCTAATGCTCCTGTATTTGTAAAGAATTTTCCAAATGCCATTCCACGAGTACTTACTAGGGATAACATCCAGAATATTATAAGTGAAAGCACTAAAATAAACATCTTATTGTTTGATAGAGCAGGATTTCCAAGCATATAAGCAATATTTATAGCTAAAAATGTCAAGAAGGAAGAATACCAAAATATCTTTGATGTCCAATTTAACCATGACACCATAAATCCCCACTTCTCTCCATAAGCCTGTTTAACCCATTCTCCAAGTCCACCATCTTTTGGATATGTTGCAGCCAACTCTGCACATATAAGTGATGCTGGAACAAAGAATATAAAAGCAAACAACAACCAAACTGGTATCGAACCAAGACCCAACCCAAAACTAGAGGCAGTAGATTTAGCTATCCATCTAATCCCAAATAGTGCTGATATATTCATAAATACTAAATCCCAAAATCCAATCTTCTTTTTCACTGTAATTCCTCCAATTTTAAATTTACTTAAATTCATACATATGTACTAATTTAAATATCAAGTATAAGCTCTTCAACACTTCTTGGATAATTAGTTATAATTGTAGCACTATTTTTACCTACTATTGCTGTATCTGAGTGTCTAAATCCTCCAACTCCAGGTATATATATTCCTGGTTCCATAGAAAATACCATTCCTTCTTCTAGTATTAATTCATTGTCAAATCTTAAATATGGCTCTTCATGTTCTGATAAACCTAAACCATGACCAATTCTGTGATTTGAATATAACTCTAGACCATGCTTTGCAACAACAGCTCTTGCTGCTTCATCCACCATTCTTGCTGGTATTCCAGCTTTTATTGTATCTAATCCAGCTTGTTGAGCTTCTACTGCAATCTTAAATACTTCCTTTTGTCTTTCTGTTGGCTTACCTATAATAAAAGTTCTTTCATTTTCTGCTCTATAGTTTTCATACCAAACCTGTCTACTATGTATTACTATATCTCCTCTTTGAAGTATTCTAGTATTTGAGTCTAAATGTGGTTGTGCTGTTCTATCGATGCCTGAACAAGTCCAGTTTGCAAATCCTATATATGTATCAGGATAATTTTCAGATACATATTTTAGTAAAGCATTATCCCCTGCAACGTCAAATTCCAATTCACTCATCCCAACTCTAACATTTTCCAAAGAACCTTTTATTCCTATATCAGATAAGTAACCAGCTATCTTTAAAAATTCTATCTCTCTTGCGTCTTTTACATATCTCATTTCAAATATTTTACTTCCAACATCTTTAATAGCAAATGATTTCTCAGTTATATATTCTGAAAAGCTTGCAGATACTATATCTTTTTCTATCCCAACAGTTATCCCTTTAGGATATCTATTTAAAATTATATCTAAGTAATGTTTATGTGATATTCCATGTTCTTTCATTTCTGGTATTTCATAATATACATATACATTATCAACTTTTGCAACTTCTTTAGCATGTAGCTCCTCTAATCCAGGCACTATTAATTCTATTTTATCTTGAGTTACTACTGTTACAATTGGTCTAGAATAAGTTATTGCTTTAAATCCACTAATATAAAATTGGTTGTCTGGTTCAAATATTAGGGAAATTTCAATATTTTTTTCATTCATATACTTTCTTAATCTTTCTAGTCTCATGTTATTTGACATAGTACACCTCTTTCTCAATATTCAAATAATTTATTCAATACAACAAGTATGAATATATCATTTCAAAATTCTTAATATTTTTAGTACTTGTTGTATTCGTATGTAAATTAAATTTATTTGTGATTATTTTATCATAATCATGATTATTTTGTCAATCACGATTTAATTTTTAAATATTTTTTATATTCTGCTGATATTAAATTATCTAAAATATAACAAATATATATTATATTTTGGAATATTATTCTTGATTTATGATAAATTTAATGATAAAATCACGATTATATAAACTATATTGATTATTTGTAGGTGAATAAAATGACAAATAAAGAATTACAAAAGAAAAGGATATTGATGTATTTCATAGAAGCTGCTCAAAACATTATGGAAAATGAAGGAATAGAAAATATTACACTTCGTAAGGTTGCAGATATGGCTGGCTATAACAGTTCAACCCTATACAACTACTTTAAAAATTTAGACCATCTAATATCATTTGCATCTATAAAATATTTTAAAGATTATAACTTAAATATTTCAAGGTGTATAGAGAATGTAAATGATGAATATAAGAAATATATAATTATGTGGAAATTATTTTGTAAACATTCTTTTGACAATGCCCAAGCTTTTTATCAAGTATTTTTTAACTTGTCCAGTGATGAACTTAGTTATATAATAAAACAATATTATGATATGTTTCCAGAAGACTTAGGTATTCATGACAGTGATATATCTCTAATGATTACAGGAAAAAGTATAAAAGAAAGAAATAAAATACTATTGAACAATCTTGTAGATACTGGATATATACCATCTAAAGATTTAGACATAATCAATGATATAATTATTTCTTTTTATCAAAATCTATTATTCTTAAAAAAGAACACAGGAAAAAATTCTAATGATGATGAGTTAACTATGAAAATGATTTCTTCTATTGAATACATAATAAAACATGCTAAGTAATATTAAAATAGCCCTCTTTATAAAAAGAGGGCTAAAACACATCTATTATTTTTTTATTTTATTGTGCAATAAGTTTATATATCATCACCTAAAACTACTTCTTCCATTTCGTGCTTTTTACTTCTCATCATTAGTTCTATTCCAACTTCTTTAGGATTTGCACCTTTAGTTATTACAGAGTATATAGCATTAGTTATTGGCATATCTATATTCAGCTTTTCAGCAACATCATGTGCTACTTCAGTAGCAGTTATTCCTTCTACAACCATCTTTACTTCTTTTAAGGTATCTTCTAAGCTCATCCCTTGACCTATAAGTATACCCGCTCTTCTATTTCTACTATGCATGCTTGTACAAGTAACTATTAAATCTCCAATGCCTGAAAGGCCTGCAAATGTAGACATATTAGCTCCCATAGCAGTACCAAGTCTACTCATTTCACTAATTCCTCTTGTCATAAGAGCTGCTTTTGCATTGTCACCATACCCTAATCCATCACATATACCAGCACCAAAAGCTATAATATTTTTCAATGCTCCTCCAAGTTCAACTCCAACTATATCTGGATTTGTATAAACTCTAAGTTTAGGGCTCATAAATAAATCTTGTATACTCTGTGCTATTTTTAATTCTTTAGATGCTACTACTACTGTAGTAGGTATATTTCTTGCTACTTCTTCAGCATGAGATGGGCCAGATAGTATTACATATGGATTTTGTGGCAATTCTTCTTCACATACCTGAGACAATCTAAGTCCAGTGCCTTTTTCAAGACCTTTTGCTACATTAACAATAATTTGTCCAGCTTTTACAAAGGGTTTTATTTTTTCACAAGTACTTCTTACGGCTTGAGATGGAACTGCTAAAACTATTACTTTGCAATTTTCTATAGTTTTTTCTATATCAGTACTTATCGTTATATTATGTGGAAATAATACTCCTGGTAAATAGTCTGTATTTTCTTTAGTCCTGTTTATTTTTTTAGCTTGTTCTTCTTTTCGGGTCCACATGCTCACATCATTACCTTTATTTGCAAGACCTAAAGCTAATGCACTTCCCCAACTTCCAGTACCTAATACACATACTTTCTCCATATTTAACACCACCTGAGTATAATATATTTACTATTCTTTCTTTTGACCAATTTTTCTTTCTGTCCCATTTAATAATCGCTTTATATTTGCTCTGTGATTATATATTACTGATATGCTTAAAAACAAAGCTACAACTAGCCCAGCTTTATTTTTTGCTATAATCATAAATATTGGTGAACAACCTATCCCAACAACAGAACCTAATGAAACATATTTTGTTATAATTACCACCAATATAAATACGGCCAAACACATTAATGTTATTACTGGATTTACAGCAAGCATTGCACCTAATGAAGTTGCAACACCTTTACCCCCTCTAAATCCTAAAACTGCTGGCCAATTATGACCTGCTACAACACATATAACTGCTAGATATCCAGCTAAAAGAGTATCTATACCAACCAACTTTGCTGCAATTTCCGATATCAAAACAGCAATTACACCTTTAAAAACATCACCTAAAAAAGTCATTGCTCCTGCTTTTTTCCCAAGTGTTCTAAGTACATTTGTCGAGCCTGCATTACCCGAACCTTGAGTCCTTATATCAACCCCCGCAATTCGCTTTGCAACTATATACGAGGTTGATATATTGCCTAATAAATATGCAATTACAGCAATAATTATATAACTAAATATCTCCACTGAACTTACCTCCTTTAGTTATATTTTAGATATTTACTTTTTATTTTTTTGTCTATACTCAAACTTTATGGAAGTTCCTTCAAATCCAAAGTTTTCTCTTATCTTATTTTCAAGATATCTTTGATATGAGAAGTGAGTTAAGTTCTTGTCATTTATAAATAAAGTAATTTTAGGAGGTCTAATGTCTGTTTGAGTTCCATAGTAAATTTTTAATCTTCTACCTTTATCAGATGGTGGCTGATTTAACATTACAGCTTCTCCAATTACTTCATTTAATGCTGAAGTTGATATTCTCTTAGAATGTTCATTTGATACATATTCAACTGTGTCTAATATTTTATTCATTCTTTGATTAGTCTTTGCAGAAACAAATACTATTGGAGCATACATCATAAATGGGAATTTTTCTTTTATATCTTTTGTGTAATTACTCATTGTCTTATTATCTTTTTCTATTAAGTCCCATTTATTGACTACAAATATACATCCCTTACCTTCATCATGTGCTATACCTGCAACTTTTGTATCCTGCTCTGTAACGCCTTCCAAAGCGTCTATAACTATCAACACTACATCTGCTCTATCTACAGCACTCATAGCTCTTATTACACTGTATTTTTCTATTGTCTCATATATTTTGCTTTTTCTTCTAAGCCCTGCTGTATCTATAAGAAGAAATTTCTGCCCATTTTTTTCAAAATAAGTATCTATTGCATCTCTAGTAGTTCCTGCAATTGGACTTACAATTACTCTTTCTTCTCCTAATATCTTATTAAGTATAGAACTCTTTCCTGCATTTGGCTTACCTGTTATAGCTACTCTTATTATATCTTCTTCATACTCTGTATCTAATCCTGCTGGAAAATTTTGAACTATCTCATCTAATAAATCTCCAAATCCCATACTATTGGCTCCTGACACTCCAAAAGGAGTTCCAAAACCTAATTCATAAAAATCGTATATATTGTCAAACTGACTTTGACTATCAATTTTATTAACCACTAGAATTACTGGTTTTTTTGTTTTTCTAAGTATCTGAGCAATTTCTTTATCAGCAGCTGTTATTCCAGCCTTACCATCAACTATAAAAAGTATTACATGTGACATGTCCATTGCAAGCATAGCTTGACTTCTCATTTGAGATAATATTATATCTTCGCTATCAGGTTCAATACCTCCTGTATCTACTAATGTAAAATATTTATCTAACCATTCTACTTCTGCAAATATTCTATCTCTTGTAACTCCTGGTGTATCTTCAACTATTGATATCCTTTTTCCTGCAAATTTATTAAATATTGTAGACTTACCAACATTTGGTCTCCCAACTACAGCTACAACTGGCCTACTTATACTCATGTTGTTTCTCCTTCCATCTTTTGTTTTCTATTTTAAAATTTTATCCACAAAATCTTTTCCTTCATTTAAGCATGGGATAATTTTTATTTTCATAAGTTCTTCTAACTGATTTAGTTCAATATTATCTAAGAAAATTTCTTCATCTGCTTTTAACATACTTCTTGTTATATAAAGAGCTTCTCCCAATTCCTTATGCTCAAGTTGCTCTTTTAAATCTTTCGCTGTTAAAAGGCCTGATACTGTTATTGTTTCTCCAAAAAACTTATTTTTTATTTCATAAACATCTATTTGAAGATTCTTAAACTTGTCCATCATAGCATCTGCCATACTTTGTATAAATTCATATGCAGAATGTCCAGTAGCTATTGATACCTTTTTGTCTCTTTTAAGACTATTCTCAGACAATGTGTTTAGATACTCTTCAATCTCTGTTTTTAACTTACGTATCATACCTACACCATCTTCAAACTGTAAAAATCCTTCATATTCTTCATATCCAGGCAATTCTCTACTAGATAATATATAAAATTCATCCGATAAAAATGCAAATCGAGTCCCTATTTTCTCAAGATATTTCTGTTGTATTTCATGAATTTGCTCTATAGTTTTACTTGCACCATTATTATCAAATATATTTAATTCTGCTAAATTTTCTCTATGCTTTGTAATTCCAACTGGAACTATAGCAACACTATTTACATATGGATAAAGTTGAGCTAATTCTTTTATTGTTCTATCCAATTCCTTTCCATCATTTATACCTGGACATAAAACAATTTGACAGTTCATTTCTATATGAGCATCTGCCAATCTCTTCATTATACCATATAATTTTCCTGCAAATTTATTGCTTATCATTTTTTGTCTTAATTCTGGATTAGTTGTATGCACAGATATATTTATAGGACTTATTCTGTATTTAATTATATTATTTATATCTTCTTCGCTCATATTTGTAAGTGTAACAAAATTTCCTTGTAAAAAAGACAATCTTGAGTCATCATCTTTAAAATAAAGAGTTTCTCTCATTCCTTCTGGCAACTGGTCTATAAAACAAAACATACATTTATTTCTACAACTTTTAGCTTGGTCAATTATTGGATTTGTAAATTCAACGCCCAAATCTTCATCATAGTCTTTTTCTATCTCATATATGTAGACTTCACCATCTTTTTTTTGTATTTCTACCTCTAAATACTCATCACTTAGTAAGAATCTATACTCTATTATATCATGTATTGGTTGTTCATTTACAGATATAAGTAAATCTCCTACTTCTATACCTATTTCTTCTGCAATACTATCTTTGTAAACTTTACTTATAATATTATTTATTTTTTTTACATTTACTTCCATTTTTTTCACCACTCTTTTATATTCATCAATATTTATTATAATATATTTTAATATACAGTTTATTACTTTATTGTATTTTACAATAGCATTTTTAAACATTTCATGTCATAATAACACATTTTAATTCTAATAGTCAATATAAGTAAATAGCTATAAAAAGATTAAAACAAATAATATTCAAATTTAAATATTTTATAAATTTGAACATTATTTGCCCTTAAAAGTACCTTATAGTTTTAATGCTTTACTATTATTAATGTTCCATTAGTCATATCGTGAACCATTCCGCCTACACACTTTGACATGAGCATCGCCTTATTTTGCAAATCTTTTTCATCATTTGCATAAAATATCGGACAACCTCCACCATTTCTCATATTTTTATCTAGTGTAACTATTGCTAGGGTATATTCATTTAGACCTATATCCATTCCCATTTTATGCACTTCCTTTCTTTCCTATTTTATAGTTTTTCAGTGATAAGTTTTTACCTTTAGAGCTTGAAAGTATTGGACATGATTTTACAGCTTCCATTACCTTATCAACATTCCTATCTATTGGTAAATAAGCAATCATTATACTTTCATCATCTTTATTTCGTCTAGGTAATGGTACAAATGCAGGTTCTCCATAATCTCCATATAAACCTAATCTCGAATATATATTGTATACTATCGCTTGTCTTTGACCCGAATCAAATAATATTCCTGCATTAGCATAATCTCTATCTTTAGGAATTATTTGTATTCCTACACCTCTATTAATATATACTTCTCTATCACTTTTTAGACCTATATTTGTTATCCCTTTTAAATCTCCCACCTTTAGTATAGATTCATTTACGAAGCTAATATCGGCAGGCATTACATCAGCTATATCTCCAATACTTTTTCTAGTAAGAAGTTTCTTAAGCATGAAAGCTAATAATAAACCACAAATTGAACTTATTATCAAACTCATGCCTTCACTTATTTTAGTTTCTTCAATAATTACATAATATAATCCTATTGTTAAAAAAGATGTAACTATGCACATATAATTTCTTACTTCATAAGTTCTAGCTATCTCTTCTATAAATGCAGCTCCTCTTTTTACAAGTTGAACTTCTTCTAAGTTTTGTAATGTATTCCTTCTATTTGCTCTTACTTGTCTAAACTGTTCTGCTGCCAAAGATAAAAATGTTATCGATGTATAAGAACGATTTATAAGAGCTGGAACTAGTAATGCTCCTAATGCCGAAGCAACAAAGGCTAATATAAGCTGAGATAGTAAAACATTTGGTTGTGTAGGGTACTGTTTTTGGTCTAAATTTAACATTATGACTCTTGATGTCATACCAATAATAACTGCAACAAAAAATACTCTATCCATTAAATCACTCCTAAAATATCTAATATAAAATGTTCACATATAAATCTACAAAGTCTTTCTAGAAAAATCACTCTGTTTTCCTTTTGATGTCTCTATGATAGGAGTGCTCTTTACTACATCTATCATTACATCTATATCCTTGAGTATTGGTACATATGGTACAACCACAGTGCTTTTTTCTAAGTTAGTTTTAGATATAGCTACAATATCAACCTCATCTACATCCTTATCTATACCCATATGAATAAATAGATTATGTATTATAGCTTGTCTTTGCCCTATATCATTTACTATCCCAAATGCACCCAAATCTCTTGGTATAATCTCTATAGCTAGACATTCATTTTTATATTTTTCTCTTGTATTCTCTAAACCTATATTAGTTATTATTACACCATTTACTTTTAAAATAGGCCCTTCAAAACTTACTTCAGCAGGAACTATATCTGCTATATCTGCTATACTATTTCGTCTTAGAAATCTTCTAAAAATTAAACCAACTAAAGCTCCTGCTATAACAGCTAGTATTGTACAATAAACAAAACTAAGGTCATATCGTTTTGAAACAGTAATATAAACTATAGAAGATACTAGTGCAGAAAAAAGACTGATATAACTTCTAGATTCATACGTAGATGCTATTTCTTCTACATAAGCATCTCCTTTTGGTACTAATTCTTCATTGTCGATATTTTTTAATGTTATTCTTTCTTGCTCTGCAAGACCTTGAAATTGTTGTATTGCTACTGCAAAAAATGTTAATGCTGCAAACTCCTTATCTATAAGTGCAGGTAATGCTATAGCACCCAATGAAGCTGAAAGTCCTGATATTATTATTTGTTCTAAATAATCTTGCGGTCTCGATGGGTATTGCTTGTCTGTAACTCTTAAAACTAATCCTCTACACAATATTCCTATAATTACTGCTACTATAAAAGAGTGTCTAAATAAATTTGCACCTAATAAGCTTTCTTCCATTTTCTCAGCTCCTTCTATTATATAGTTTGTGCAAAAAACAAAAAAAATTTCCTTCTATTTAAGGAAATTTTTTTGTAGTATTGTAACAATAAATTCGCTACCAATACCAAGTTCACTTTTTACTTTTATACATCCATTTAATGATTTGACTATATGCTTCGTTATAGCCAATCCTAAGCCCGTTCCTCCTACATCTCTACTTCTTGCTTTATCCACTCTATAGAAGCGTTCAAAGATACGTTCTACATCTTCTTTTGGTATTCCAACGCCATTATCTATAACTTTGATTATTATTTTTTCTTCATCTTTTAAAACTACAACTTGTACAATACCATTATCTTGAGTGTATTTTATAGCATTATCAACTAAATTTAAAAACACTTGTTTGATATAATCTCTATTAGAAAGTATGTTTATTGATTTATCATCACATTTATATAAAACTTCTATATTTTTTTCACTAGCTGAACGTTGAGTTATTTCATATACTTCTCTAAATACATCATATATTACAACATCTTCCATTAGAAGAGTATCTTTATTTTCTACAAATGATAATAATAATATGTCATCAATCAATCTTTTTAATCTGTCTGATTCACTTTCTATTATTTCCAAAAACCTATTTCTAGTATTTACATCTATATTTTCATTGGATTTTAACGTTTCAACAAATCCACTTATAGATGTAAGTGGTGTTTTAAGTTCATGACTTACATTAGCAACAAAATCACTTCTCATATTTTCAAGCTTCACCTTTTTAGTAATATCTTCTATGTTTACTATTGAGCCAATTATTACATTATTAGTATTTTGAAGATAAACTGGGTCCACTTTTATTTTGTATACTATATCATCTTTAGTAGTAATCTTTGCAGTTTCATTTTCTTTAGAACCTATAAATTGAAGTATCTGCTTTAATATTTCTTCTTCTTTTATTACAGCATTGATATTATGACCTTCAACTAGTTTGTTTGGTTCGCTCTTTATCATTTCTTTAGCTTCATCATTTATCAATAATATGTTTCCATTTACATCTATAGCTAAAATTCCATGAGATATACTTTTTAATATAGACCTTAATTGTAAATGTTTATATCGCACTTCTTCTAATGTATCATCCATGTTTTTTATCATATGATTAAAATTTCTGGCTAATTCTCCTAGTTCTCCTTTAGCTGATATATTCAGCCTAGCATGAAACTCTTTGTTACTTACTTTTTTTGAAACGTATATAAACTCTTTTAAATATTTTCTTAGTGTTATTGTGTATCTTACAGACAATATCACAATGGCTATAGACAACATAACAATAAAAAAATATATGTTCTTTAATTCTTCCACAAGATAACACTCCTAAAATATAACTTTTTCTAATCTATTTTGTATCCTACACCTCTTATAGTTTCTATATATTTTTCTGATTTATCTTCATCTTCTATTTTTTTTCTTAAATATCTTATATGGACGTCTACTGTTCTAGTTTCTCCATAGTATTCATAGCCCCATATTTTATCTAAAAGATAGTTTCTTGAAAGTACCTTACCTTTATTCTGAATTAATAATTTTAACAGTTCAAACTCTTTAAGTGTTAACTCTATCTTTTCAGAACCTTTAGTAACTTCATGTTTTGATAAATCTAGTTTTAAATTACCTGTGGTAAGTATATTATTTTCTTCACCTGTACTAGTTAAGTTATATCTTCTTAAAACAGAGCTAACTCTAGCTAACAATTCTTTTATACTAAATGGCTTGGTTATATAATCATCAGCACCTACTTCAAGACCTTCAACCTTGTCATTTTCCATATTTTTAGCAGTAAGCATTATAACAGGAATATTTTTCAAGTCTTTATCACTTCTTATTTTTCTAAGTACTTCTATTCCACTTATATTTGGTAGCATCCAATCTAAAAGTATTAAATCTGGTTTAACTTCCTTAGCTTTTATAAATCCATCAAATCCATCATATGAATAACTAACTTCGTAGTTTGACACCTCCAAATTGAATTTTAATAGCTCAACTATATGCATTTCATCGTCTATAACAAGCACTTTAGTATTCATTAAAAAGCTCCTCTCTATTTTATCTGTAGTACCGTTCCTATTCGTTCTGATGCCTTATTATGTTTTCTATAAGAGTGGAATTCATCTGCTCTACAACTAGTGCATAGATTTAAATTTATTATATTTTCTTCTTTGACTCCACTACATCTCAGCATATACTCATTAATTTTCCATAAATCTAAATAGTAACTTCCCTCTTTTATTATATAGAACTTTTCATCATTATTTGTAAGAATTGTGTTAAATTTTTCTACTAAATCCTCAGACACTTCATAACAACAAGGTCCAATTGATGGTCCAATTATACATATCAAATCTTCAGGAACTGTTTTATAGGTCTCAGACATCAATTTTATTGTTTTGTGACCTATATTACTAAAAGTACCTTTCCAGCCCGCATGTGCTAGTCCTATGGCTTTATTTTTAGCATCTATAATTGATATGGGTACGCAATCTGCTGTAAACAATAAAAGTGGTACTTTCTCTAAGTTTGTTATAAGTGCATCGCCTTCTATTTTTTGTCCTATATTCTCTCTGTTAACTATGTTAACTATGTCTGAATGTATTTGAGAATTACTAGTTAAATTTTCAAACATTAAATTGCATTCCTTACAAACCCTTAACATGTCTTCTTTACTTTTTGCATCTATATTTTTGCAAGTTATAATTAGATTTATAGAATTTAATTTTTCATCAATTTCTTTACAGTTGCTACTTAAGTTAACATACTCTTTAATATCTTCTACACTTTTTAGATTTATATAATCTTTCATCATTTATCTCCTTTTTCTATTAGTATACTTTTAAGTTCGTTTACAAAAGTATTTATATCTTTAAATTGTCTATACACAGAAGCAAATCTTACATAGGCGACTTCATCTAAATCTTTCAATTTATCCATTACCATTTCACCAATTTTTTTGGTTTCGATTTCTTCTATAAAACATTTATTTATTTCATTTTCAATATGTACAACTATATTCTCAATATCTTCAACAGATACAGGTCTTTTCTCACATGCCTTTAATAGTCCGTATTTTATTTTTTCTCTATCAAAATATTCTCTACTATTATCTTTTTTAATAACCATTAAAGGAGTAGTTTCTATTTTCTCATAAGTAGTAAATCTCTTTTTACATAATTCACATTCACGTCTTCTTCTAATAGATTTTAAATCTGTATGTCTAGAATCTATTACCTTTGATTCTTTATAATTACAATAAGGACATTGCATCTGTATTCCTCCTTCGTTTAGCTATATATCAAATTCATCTAAGCTTAATTCTGAACCTATATTTACTATTATTGTATCACAACCTATTTTAAGTATATCATTCCAAAATATAACTTCTTCATCCCCTCCTCTTGAAAAAAAACTTCTACTTCCATCTCCAAAAATGGTAAATGAGACTACCTTACCCTCATGGATATCCATATCTATGTCGATTATGAAACCCATCCTTTTTCCATTTTTTACATTTATAATTTCTTTTTCCATTATATCAGAAACTCTAATCATATTATACTCACCCTTTCTTTAAAAATAAATATGTATTTGGATAAAAAAAAATGACCTATATAGGTCATTTAAATTTAAAATTATGTTTACATTCCATGGATTACTTATACATACTTTCTCATATTTTTTAAAGCATTTTTTTCAATTCTTGATACTTGTGCTTGAGATATACCGATTTCATCAGCAACTTCTATCTGAGTTCTTCCTTTGTAAAATCTTAAATCTAATACCAACTTTTCTCTACTATTTAATTTTTTAATAGCTTCCTTAAGTGATATTTCTTGCAACCAGTTTTCATCAGTATCTTTTTTGTCTTGAACCTGATCCATTACAAATATCGCATCTCCATTATCTTGATATACTGGGTCAAATAAAGATATTGGGTCTTGTATAGCATCAAGTGCCATTACAACTGACTCTACTTCTAATTCTAATTCTTTTGCTATTTCTGATACTGTTGGTTCTTTTGAATTTGTTCTAATTAATCTTTCTCTGACTTGTAGTGCCTTATATGCTATATCTTTTAATGATCTACTTACTCTGATTGGATTATTATCTCTTAAGTATCTTCTAATTTCTCCTATAATCATAGGAACAGCATAAGTTGAAAATCTGACATTTTGACTTAAATCAAAATTATCTATAGCTTTTATAAGACCAATACAACCTATTTGAAATAAATCGTCTATATTTTCTCCTCTGTTGTTAAATTTTTTTATTACACTCAAGACTAACCTTAAATTTCCTCTTACAAATTGTTGTCTGGCTTCTTCATCACCACTTTTTATTTGTAATAAAAGTTCCTTCATTTGCTTATTTTTAAGAACTGGAAGTTCAGATGTATTAACACCACATATTTCAACCTTATTAACTTGCATACATTTCAGTCCTCTCTCAAAAAGTATTCATCTATTGAAATTATTTACATTTCCAATTTTTTTATACTTTTTAAGAAGAATTAATTTAGCATTATACAAATTTTTTCATTTCTTTTTGTAACCTTGAAATTATTTTCTTTTCAAGTCTAGATATGTAGGATTGAGATATTCCAAGCATTCCAGCAACTTCTTTTTGTGTTTTTTCAATACCTTTATCTATAAGTCCAAACCTTAATTCCATAATTTGCTTTTCTCTGTCACTTAATCTGTCAAGTGCCATAACTAATAAATCTCTATCTATCTCTTCTTCTATTATTTTATATATTTCATCATTTTCTGTACCTAAAACATCTGATAATAAAAGTTCGTTTCCATCTAAGTCTATATTTAAAGGTTCATCAAAAGATACCTCTGTTTTCTTTTTATTATTTTTTCTTAGATACATTAGTATTTCATTTTCTATACATCTTGAAGCATAAGTTGCTAATTTTATGTTTTTATTTAATTTAAAAGTATTGACTGCCTTTATCAAACCTATAGTTCCTATAGAAATTAAATCCTCTACATCTATACCTGTATTTTCAAATTTTCTTGATATGTAGACTACTAATCTCAAATTTCTTTCTATTAAAATTGATTTTACAGTTTCATCAGTTTCTAGTTTTTGCAAAAGTTCCATTTCTTCTTCTGGTTTTAGTGGAGGAGGAAGAATATTGGCCCCTCCCATATAGTATATTCCTTTTGGCTTTATTATTTTTAATTTAATACCTAACATCGTAATAAAGCTTATGATTCTTTCTTTTAATCGTAACATCCTTTGTCCCCCTTAAATTTTTAGCTAGAATCCAGGCAATATATTTGGATTCATTATTGCCCCGTATTCTCTATCATTAAAATTTGAAATACCAAGTATTATATTTCCTATCTTTTGCTCATCTACCTCTACATAATCAGCTTTTAGACCAATTATTATGCTTGTCTTATTACTTCCAGCATGTTTATAAGGTATTATTCTAACTCTCCCTGAAGTTCTGTCATCTAAACTACATATGATTTCCTGAGCTTTTTCCATATCTATATCTTCATAGTTAATATTTAATAGATTTTCTGGAATCAATCCTTCTAACACACTTGATTTGACTATTATTACATCACTTTGACTTATTGGGTCTTTTAATAAATTTCCACTATCCACTAAAGCCTTACAGCAAAAGCTTTTTTCTAATAAGTTTATATTTATAGTCTTTGTAAGCTCTTTGATGTATTTAAGCATCTTCAAGTCTTTGTAAATGTACTTTAATAGTTCACAACTTACATAAGTACATGCAATTAAAAAAGATATTTTTAAATGGCTTATTCCTGTAAAATAAATTACAAAATAAGTACTTCCAGAAATAAAAATATTTACTAAATAAAAAACTAATGCTACATGAGCATAATCTTTTTTACTCTTAGTCCTAAATGAAATTAAAGTTATAATACTCATGATTATTATTTTAAATGGCACTGTAAATAGTATATTCATTGACGGGTATAAATAAGCAACAGAGTAGGCTCCTCCTAAACTAGCCCCCAGCAACTTATTCTTTCTAGGATTATATTTTTTAGTAAGAATAGAAGTACAACTTATAATAATATAATTTATTACTAGGTTTTCTATAACATAGTACTCAATATACACCATGTATCCCCCCTTAAAACCTTTAAACATATTATAAGATAGTATGTACAAAATTTTATGTCACTTTTGACAGTCGAATCCAAAACAAATTCTATTTAAAAATAACAATGATATATGTCTTATACTTTATGTCGTCAAAAGATATTTTTTTAGTATCAAACAAATAGGCTTTTTTGTAGAATTCAATATATCTAGGTAGAAGTTATTCAACCCTACTTTTGGAATATTTCCATAAAAAAAGACTATGCGACTTAATAATATAGCAAGTAAATCTTTTACTTGTATAAAATTAAGTTGCATAGTCTATAAATTCAAATATAAACTTAAACTATTGTGCTAATAATTCATTTGCATATTTTGCAGATTCATTTAGTGCTTGTTCTGGAGTCTTATCTCCAGCTATCATCATTTGAAGTTGTTTCCATAAGTGTTCATATATTTCTACTCCATGAGGTCCAACTGTTAATGGTCTGTACATATTTTTATCTTTTGTTACCATTTCTTCAAATCTTGGGTCTCCTTGATATTTTTCACCTTTAGCAACTGGTGCTCTTGGTATCTCTTTATGGAAAGCTTCCATTGAGTCTTTACTTAACATATATTCAAGAAGTTTAAAGCCAAGTTCTTTGTTTTTACACGCTGACATTAAAGTTAAATCATCTACTGAAGCAAAACTACCAACTGTTTTATCTTCTAATGAAGTTACATATCCCCAGTTTAAGTCTGGGAATGATTTATCAAAAGTACTTGTAGCAGCAGAAGACAGCATTATAGTAAATGCAGCTTTTCCTGGTCCAAATACACTTTCAACCATTTCATTACTGTCTTTTGATAAAGCATTATCTGGTATATATTTTTTCATATCATTTATAAAGTTAGCAGCTTTTAATCCTTCTTCATTATTAAATTTAACTGATTTTAAATCATCATTATATATATCTCCACCAGCTTGCCATAGATATGGATACCAGTTCCAGTTTAAACTACCAAACACTTTAGAACCCCAACCTTGTGCAAGACCCCATTGGTCGATTTTTCCATCTCCATCAGTATCTTTTGTTGCTTTTTCACATATTCTTTTAAAATCTTCCCATGTTTTAGGAGGTTTTTCTCCCAATTTTTCTAGTATATCTTTATTATAGTATAATACACCTGGATTAGCAGCTTCTATAGGTAAACCGTAAATTCCACCCATCATTTTTGCATTATCTAAGTATAAATAATTGTCTGAAGTTCCTGATTTTTCTAAATAAGGAGTTAAATCTTCAACTGCTCCCATTTCTATAAATTGAGGAAACATTTCTGCATACATATATCCTATATCTGGCCCCTCACCTGCACTGATTGCAGTAGCATATTTTTCTGCATAATTATCCCATGGTACTATTTGAAATTCAATTTCACAGTTATTTTCCTTTTCAAATTTCTCAAGTATTGGTTTCCATGCATCTGCATCATGATCTGTTAATGGTGCAGACCATACAACTAATTTTTCTTTGCCATCTTTTCCTTTAGATTCTTCTTTTTTTGTACATCCAGCAAGAAGTGATGTTGACAAAACAGCAACCATGGCTAAAGAAAGAATTTTTTTTAGCTTAATCATACTTAATCCCCTTTCAGACTTTAATTTCTCTTTTTCCTCAAATTTTTACAATTCAATTCAGATTTAATATTACCAAATAAAAATATCATTGTCTAATTATAAAAAACTATAACCATTTGTATAATTATCATTTTTTTCTATACTTAATAAAAAAACTTTACTTTTTTATATTTTTTTGATACTAGAATATATTTTAAGAAATAATAGATTAAAATACAAAAAATAAAAAGAAGTCTATTGACTTCTTTATAAATTTACATATTATCTTCTTCTTCTTAAGAATGTAGGTATTTCCATGCTCTCATCATCGTCTTCTTCTATTATACTCGCCTTTTTAGGAGCTTCTATCTTTTCTTCAACGACAATTTCTTCTTCTTCTATTTCTTTTACAACTTGTTTTACGGTTGTATTCAAAGAAGATCTTATACTTGATTTAGGCTTAGTATCCAAATCTAAAATCCCACCTTGTAAGCCTTCAAATCCTGTTGCGATTACTGTAATCATTATTTCATCGCCTAAATCTTCTTTTATAGAAGCACCAAATATAACATTTGCTTCTGGGTCACATGATTCCATAACTAAAGTAGATGCTTCATTAACTTCAAATAATCCTAAGTTAGGACCACCTGTAACATTAAGAAGTACTCCTTTTGCTCCTTGTATTGATGTTTCTAAAAGTGGAGATTGGATAGCTTGTCTAGCAGCATCTATAGCTCTAGTTTCTCCACTAGCACTACCTATACCCATATGAGCAAGACCTTTATCTTTCATTATAGTAGTAACATCTGCAAAGTCTAAGTTTATTAATCCTTCAACTGCTATAAGGTCAGAAATTGATTGTATACCTTGTTTTAACACATCATCTGCAACTGCAAAAGCATCCAACATTGAAGTATTCTTTTGTACTATTTGTAAAAGTCTATCATTTGGTATTGTTATAAGAGTATCTACCTTTGACTTAAGCTCAGCTATTCCACCTTCAGCATTTTTCATTCTTATTTTACCTTCAAATGCAAAAGGTTTTGTAACTACACCTACTGTAAGGATACCCATTTCTTTAGCTAAGCCTGCAACTACTGGGGCAGCTCCTGTACCAGTACCACCACCCATTCCAGCTGTAACAAATACCATATCAGCTCCTTGAAGTAGTTTTACTATTTCATCTTTACTTTCTTCAGCAGCTCTTTTTCCTACTTCTGGATTAGCTCCTGCACCAAGTCCTCTAGTTAATTTTTCTCCTATTTGAACTTTATATTCAGCCTTTGATGTATATAAAGCTTGTTTATCTGTATTTACTGATATAAATTCAACGCCTTTAAGTTGAGCTTCTACCATTCTATTGACAGCATTGTTTCCACCGCCACCTACACCTATTACTTTAATTTGTGCACATTCTTCTAATTCTACGTCAAAGTTTAGCATCATAAACCCCCTTATCTCATGATTCAAAGTTATCGTATGTATTAATTATATCATTTTCTTCTTTTATTTTGTTAACCTTTAACTAACATATTCCACAAAAACGTAAATTTTCCTTTTTAATTTTCTTACTTATATTGTCAAATATTACTCTTTAAGTATAAAATATTTTATGTATATATCAAAAGCTCTTTAATTTTTATGTTTTTTATTCATAATATTGGCAATGATATAACGTCTAATTATGGATAAATTATTAAATAGTCTCATACCAAAAACTAATACTGCTACATAATAAAGTGAAATTCCTAACTTTTCTCCTATATAAGTCAATAATATAGCCAAGATAGCATTCCCTATGAAACCAGTAACAAAAATTACATTATCATAGTTCTCTTCAAAACTGGATTTTATCGCTCCAAATATAGAATCCATTATTGCAAGAATAGCTACTGACATATATATCGAATAATCCATAGAATATGTAAATGGAATGTAGTAACCTACTACCACACCAAATGCCAATCCTCCTAACACCCATATCATAAATCTTCACCTCTTTATTTTACTTTGAAACACAACTATATTACAATCCTTTTTATTAATTTTTTTTATTTTTTCTTTATTTTTTTGTATTTTTCGTTTTATTTTGCAAATAAATCCACCTTATTTCCATTATTTTCCTGTATTTTTATATTAATTCCATATATATCCTTTAGAGATTTAGCATATGATTCTGGAGAATTTATAGCTGCACTCAATAAATCTATATCTCCTATAGCTTTTATTATAAATGGTTGTCCATATGTAGTATCGTTCACTGTAATAGTTGCTCCTGAACATTTTATCTTACTTGTTGACAATACTCTTTCTCCATTTATAGATATTGCTTTTGCACCTGCTTTTTTCAAATCATTTAAAACTCTTAGAATGTCAATATCATGTATAATCAGGTCGTTTGGATTTTGTCCATCTTTTAATTCTCTTTCACTATCCTTCATAGTAATAGTTATTCCTGGACCTGTGACAGTTGAGTAGCCACTTAACTCTTTAACTTCTTCAAGTTCTTTTTTCATTAATGTTTGAATCGATTCATTTCCATTATTTTCTGCTTGCTTATATTCATCTAAAGTATTTTTATTACTTTTAAGAGCTTCTTTTAGATTTTTTATTTCCTTATTTGTATTTTCTATTTCACTTTCAATACTTTTAGTCTGACTCAATGTTATATACACTTTATTTGGGTTCAGTGATTTTATATAAGTTGATATGAAAATGCCTAATATGAATGCTCCTAATATAATCATTTTCTTTTTCATACTATTATTTCCTCTCTACTTTTTCTGTATCACCGTGTCCATTTATTTTTACATTATCTTCTTTAGTCACTTTTACCTTTGCATTATAATACGTTTCTATTTCCCAGACAATACCGTACTTTATATTGAGCGCAGAAGCTAATGTATCAGAATCACCAATTGCCTTTATTGTAATTGGCTCCTTTATAACAGTATCATTCATATAAAGTTTATCTTCTTTCAAATACATATATGTATTTGAAACTAATCTTTGATTATTTATAGATATAGCACTTGCTTGTGCTGAATTTAATTTATTTATCATTGACAGTAATAAATCATAATTATATAGTATACTGTCATTTTTATCAAAGCTTCCTAAGGTTTTTGTAGAATTTATTTCAACTTCAATACCTTTTCCTTCTACATCTGTATATCCAGCTAAGGTTTCATATTTTTCTATTTCTGATTTAAGTATATCTTGCTCTCCTTTTTCACTTTTACCTCTATAAGTATCTATATCTTTTTTTACACTATTAATTTCTGATTGAAGATTTTCTTTTTCTTTTTTTAGAGATTTAAGTTCTTCTGTAAGTTGCTCTCCTCTCTTAAAAGTCATCATTCCTCTATTTTCTATATTAATAATTTTTAATTGTAAACTAACGAGAACTCCCAATACAATACTTCCTATGATTATACTCTTATTTATAAATCTTTTTTTCAAAATATCACTTCCTTACAATTGTCTATCCTTCTGGACTATATACAGCTAGCTTTCCATAATTTAGATTTATAGTCCCACCATTGGTATTTTTATTTTGCAGGTCAATCAAAATTTTATTTACCCTAGATATATTATAATCTAAGTTATCATCATTAGAAAGTAAGATTTTTATATTGCTTCTCGTAAGCATATTTACATTCCCTTCTTTTTTAAAGTTTACATAATTTATTTTTCTATAAATACCTTCTTCTTTTAAATAATTTAAAGTCTTAAATACATTCTCTTTAGTTTTATAATTTTTAAATTTTATTGATTTCGTATCATCAATATTATAATCTACTTCCACTATCAAATCATTTTTGCTTTCATTAGTGCCTTTTAGTTCCTCTAATAAGTTCCCTTTTTTATCTATATAACAATAGTTATCTTCATCCTTTAATGCTGCAAAAATTTCTTTTTCCTTTAAGCTTATAATTATCTTATTTGGAAGTTTCCTTTTTATTTCTACATCTTCTATATATGGATTTTTCATAAGCTTACTTTTCATGTCTTTAAAATTGTATGCAAATATATTTTCATGTGAACTTACATTTAACTCTTTCATTATATTTGACTTGGTGACTCTTTTATTTCCAATCACATCTATCCTCTTTACATCAAATAAATCACTCCCTACAATAATACATATCCCAAAAGATAGCATAAGTATAAAAACCAAAACTATCATAACATTATTCGTATTTAGCTTCTTTCTCCTCTTCAAATACAATCAACCCCTTTGGTTAATAAATACACCTTTCGAGTTTATATTTCCTACAAAAAAAATATAATATTTAAAGTCAAATTTTCTCATTTTTTTACAAAACAATCTAATAAAACATTAAAAAAGAGGATTAAATTGATATTTCATCAAAATAAATATAAAATACCATATATTTTTTATAACTTAAAACTTGTATACACACAAATAAACCCCTAATTTAGAATAATTTAGAAAATCTAATATATTATAAATTAGGGGTAAATATCTATTTATCTTTTCTTTATTCCTATTACTTTAGCCTGACCTTCTATACTTGGAGCTGCTTCTTTTTTTACTTCCTCAACAACTTTTTCTTTTTTTGGTTTTTTAGCTGTTGATTTTTGTGTTGAGTTGTATACCTTTATTATCTCATCATATATAAGGTCTATCGCCTCAGGTCTACCTATAGTTTTACTTGCATTTGCCATGTCAACTAGAAGCTCTCTATCGCCTAAAAGTTTAAATACGGCTGTATTTAGGCTTTCTGGAGTTAAGTTTTTTTCTAGAATTGCAACCCCTGCACCTTGCTTCTCTATACTCTTAGCATTGTACTCTTGATGATTTTCAGCAGTATATGCTTTAGGTATTATTATAGAAGGTTTGCCAAGAGCTGTTATTTCAGCTAGTGAAATTGCTCCTGCACTACCTATAACTAAATCACTTGCTGCAAGTGCATTTGCCATATCTTCTAAATAAGGTACTACTTTTTGGTATGGTTTAAGATTTATATTACTGATACTTTCCATAAATTCTTCATAATAGCTTTTTCCTGTTGCAAATATAAAAGCTATATCTTCATTGACCATATTCTTTATGACAAGTCTCATTGCATCATTTATTTTTCTTGAACCTCCACTACCACCATAGCAAAGTACCATTTTTTTCTCTTCACTTATCCCTAAATTTTTTCTTGCGATATTTTTTCTTGATAACAAAATTTCTTTTCTAACTGGATTTCCTGTAAAAACTAATTTTTCTTCAGCTGTCTCAGGAAATCTTTTATGTGAATCTTCAAAACTTGTAAGTACCTTTGTAACTGTTTTGGATAAAATCTTATTAGTTACTCCAGGAAAAGAATTTTGCTCATGTATTATAGCTGGTATTTTTCCCATAGACGCATTAAATAAAACAGGTCCACTGACATATCCACCAGTTCCTATGACTACATCTGGCTTAAATTTTTTAACAATTTTTCTTGATTGTTCCAATCCTTTAAAAAGCTTAAAAACTCTTTTTACATTATCGAAGTCTATTTTTCTCTTAAATCCTTGTACTGTTACAGTTTTCAATTCAAATCCATACTTAGGAACTATTTCTGATTCTATTCCCTTTTCCGTCCCAACAAACATTATCTCGGCGTCTGGATGTTCATCTCTTATTTTGTTAGCAATAGCTATAGCTGGATATACGTGTCCTCCAGTTCCACCGCCCGATAATAAAACTTTCATCAAATCATCATCTCCTGTTAATTAATTTTGACATGCTTTGAGATGTTCAACACTATACCTACGGCCCCCATAAAGATGGTGAGTGAGGTACCTCCATAACTTATAAATGGTAGTGCTACACCTGTAGCTGGCATTGATGATGTTGCAACTGCTATATTTAAAGCTGCTTGTATTCCAATTTGTGCCCCTATACCTATGACAACCATACAAGCAAATACATTAGAAGTCTTCAGCGCTATTCTTACACATCTGTAGACTAAGGCTACAAATAGCATTATAACTATTATACAACCAATTAATCCTAACTCTTCTCCTATTATAGCAAATATAAAGTCATTTTGTGGCTCTGGTATATAAAAATACTTTTGCTTACTCTTTCCTAAGCCTAAACCAAACAGTCCTCCTGAGCCTAATGCATATAAACCTTGTATTACCTGATACCCCTTACCAAGTGGGTCTTGAAATGGGTCTAAAAAAGATGTAACACGACTAAGTCTATACGGTTCAGCAATTACTAATGCAGCAAATAAAGCAGCCCCACTTCCTATCATAGCAAATACAATTTTCATATCCATCCCAGCAACAAATATCATTACAAATGTAACTAGAATTACAGTACCTGCTGTTGACAAATTTGGTTGAAGTATTATCAACGCAAAAAATATTCCTGGAACTACGAGAAGTGGTACAACACCTTTTGTCAAAGATTTTATTTTATCATAATTTTTCTCAATCAATTTTGCAGTTAATATTATTGTAGCAAACTTTGCAATTTCTGCAGGCTGAAATGTTAAAGCACCTATCCCTAACCATCTTTTTGCTCCGTTTGCTTCTATTCCCAAAGGAGTTAAAACCAACAATAATAATACTACTGCTATAGCTCCAATTGCTGTAGCATTTTTCTTCCAAAAATTATAGTCTATTCTAGATGTAATAATCATAACTATAAATCCCAGTATAGCATATATTACATTTTTCTTTAGAAAATAGTATGCATCATTATGTTTAAATGAAGATTGTATAAAACTTGCACTAAACACCATAACTATTCCTACAAATACTAAAAGCATAGTAGTATAAAATACTACTCCATCAAATTCAGTCTTCATCCTTATGTCAATTTGTTTTTTCAAATTTTCTTTAGGCATCCAACTAATCTACCTCCATTCTTCCATCTAAGTAAGTTTAGAGGTAAGAGATTATTTTAAATTGTTTACATTATCTTTGAAGTCTTTTCCTCTTACTTCAAAACTTTCATACATATCCCAACTTGCACAAGCTGGTGAAAGAAGCACTATATCTCCATTTTTTGAAATCTCATGAGAAGTCTTAACTGCTTCCTCCATATCTTTTACTATATGTATGTCATTAAATCCTTTATTTTTAGCACAACTTTCTATCTTTGGTGCAGTTTCTCCTAATAAGATTAATGATTTAACATATGACTTTGCAATTTCAAGAAGTTCATCAAAGTTGCTTCCCTTATCCATTCCTCCTGCTATAAGCACTATAGGTCTATTATAAGACTGTACAGCTTTTATAGTAGAGTCTGGATTAGTTCCCTTTGAATCATTTACATACATTACATTATCTAAGTTTCTTACAAACTCTTGTCTGTGTTCAACTCCTTTAAATGTCATCAATACATCTTTTATTACTTCTAAATCTACTTTACAAACATATGCGATTGCTATTGCTGCCATACAATTTTCTAAATTATGGCCTCCAGGCAAACTTACATCATCTTTATTTAGAAACTTAATCTTATCCTCTATATCTATTATTATGTCATTATTTTCTAAATATACTCCTCCATTTACTCTATGAGTTCTTGAAAAGTAAATTATTTTGGCATTACATTTATCAGATAGACCTCTCACTATTTCATCATCATAATTTAATACACAAAAATCTTCAGCATTTTGATTCATAAATATTTTTGATTTAGCTTCTATGTACTTTTCCATAGTATGATGTCTATTTAAATGATCTTCTGTAATGTTTAATATTGCACTTACTTTAGGTCTAAATTCATCCACACTTTCAAGTTGGAAACTACTCAGTTCAGTTACAAGTATAGATTCTTCATTTGAAGTTTCTATAGTATCTATTACAGGATTCCCTATATTACCAACTACATATGTATCTTTTTTGGCACTTGAAAAAATTTCTCCTACTAAGCTAGTTGTAGTTGTCTTACCATTTGTACCTGTAATCCCTATAAAAGTTGGATTATTTGACAATTTAAAAGCTAATTCTACCTCACCAATTATACACTTGCCTGAATTCTTTAGTTCCAAAATAAATGGCAGGTCTAATGGTACCCCTGGAGATACTACAACCATATCTACATCGTCTACATCCTCTGGATGGCATCCTAATATGTATTCTATGTCATTTATAGATTTTAATTCATCAAGTATGTTTTTTAATTTATTTTCATCTTTAATATCATTTACAATTATACTTGCTCCTAATTTATCTAAATGTTTAATTGTAGATATACCAGTTTTTGCAAGCCCTACTAATAAAACTTTTTTTCCACTTAAGTCCATTTTTTATTCCCCCTAGGCCTAAAATACTGCTATTATACTTATCCAAGCTAAAACAACTGTAATAATCCAAAAAACAAATACAACTCTTGTTTCTGGCCAGCCACATTGTTCAAAATGATGGTGTATTGGAGCCATCTTAAAGAATCTCTTTCTAGTTGCTTTAAAATATCCAACTTGAATTAAAACTGATAGAGCTTCTGCAAAATAAATACCTCCAATTATAGGTATTATAAGCACAGAATTAGTTAAAACTGAAAATGCTACAACCGCACCTCCTAGTGCCATTGAACCTGTATCTCCCATAAACACTCTAGCTGGATATGAATTAAATCCTAAAAAGCCTAGACATGCTCCAACAGTTGCTGCTGCCAAAACTGCAACTTCTGTATTACCTGCAACTGAACTTGCAAACAACATAAAAAATACAGAAACAACTAAAGTCACTCCTGATGCTAGACCATCTAGACCATCAGTTAAATTTACAGCATTTACTATTGCTACTATTATAAACATCATTATTGGTATATATAGTATCCCAACATTTATTACAAAATCTGTAAATGGTATCATAAGTTGCGAAGCACTTGATGATGACGTATACTGATAAAAAGCAACATAAAAAGATAATGCAACTTGAAGGATTATTTTTTGATATGCTTTTAGTCCAAGTGACCTTTTTAGCTTTATTTTTATAAAGTCATCTAAAAAACCAATAAAACCAAAACCAGCAATACATATAAGACCTACTGCCATGTCATGACTAACTTTTACTCTTGTAAGTCCAGTTATTAGAATTGCAACAATCATTATAATTCCACCCATAGTAGGTGTTCCATTCTTAGCTAGATGTGTTTGAGGTCCATCATCTCTAACTGTCTGACCAAATTTAAATTTCCTAAGCATTGGTATAAATATTGGTCCTATTATAATTACTATCAAAAACGCAATCAATGCGGTGTACGTAAGCTCTGTTATTCCTAACATCATAAAACTCCTCTCCCTTGTCAATCAACTCATTAGTTTAAGCTTATTTATTTAGATATTCAACTATTTTTTCTAATTTCATGCCTCTTGAGCCTTTCACTAAAATAGTGTCTCCTGTTTTTATTAATTCATCTAATTGATTAAATACATCATCTCTATTTTTAAAGTGATATATATTGGATGAATCGAATCCTAATCGTTTTGCTTCGTCTCCAATAAACACTGAATTTTCACCTATAGTTATTATAATATCAGTATTATTCATAGATGATTTTCCAACTAATCTATGACCATACTCTGAAATTTCACCCATCTCAAGCATATCTCCAAGTATTGCTACTTTTCTACCTTTATATCTTCCAAGTATTTTTAAGGCTGCTTCCATAGAATCTGGACTGGCATTATATGAGTCATTAATTATTGTTAATCTTTCATTTTTTATTATGTCTAATCTCATTTTTGTCCCTTTGAAGTTTTTTAAACCTGTTTTTATATACTCCAAAGAAATATTTAAACTCATGCCAACTAATATAGCTGACATAGCATTATATATATTATGCTCTCCTATTGTTGGTATAAATATTTCCTCTTTTTTTCCATTTATGACACACGTAAATGTCAAACTACCTTCTTCCATAGTATAATCTTCACAATAAATGTCATTATCTTTATTAAATCCAAATGTTTTTAACTTATATATGTGCTCTTTTTCTTTTAGTGTAGATAAAAATTTATCATCACCATTCACAATCAAGGTATTTGTATCATCAAAGTTTGAAGCAATCTCCAGCTTTGCCTTTAAAATCCCTTCTTGTGAACCTAGGTTTTCTATGTGCGATAATCCTATATTTGATATGACTGCAATTTTAGGATTTACTATGTCCACCAAATACTTTATTTCATTAAATCCAGACATTCCCATTTCTATTACAGCACACTCATGTTCTTTATTTAAATTAAACAAAGTCAAAGGAACCCCAAAATGATTATTTAGGTTCTTTTCATTTTTCAAGATGTTTAATTTTGCAGAAATAGCTGCATATATCATATCTCTAGTAGTTGTTTTCCCTACACTACCTGTAACACCTATAAATGGAATGTCAAATTTTTCTTTATAGTATCTGGAAATATTTCCTAGAGCCAAAGTTGTATCTTTTACCTCTATTAAATTTATATCCGAACTTTCTAATTTTATTCCATTACTTTCATTTTTTATAAAAGTTTTACATCCACTATCATAGGCAGACTTTATAAATGTATGCCCATCTAAATTTTCTCCAACTATGGCTACAAATGCATTTTGTGCCTTTGCTTCCCTGCTATCTATAACTATATCACTTACACAGTCATTATAATCTCCATATATTAACTTTCCATTAGTTGCAAGTACTAACTCCTTTATTGTTAAGCACTCCATTCTCAAACTCCTCCTTATAAAACATTAGCTATATTATCTTAGCAACAAAAGGCAATGTATACCGTTACATATACATTGCCTACGATAACTCTTAACTTTATAATTATATACTATATTTCTGTTTTTTTGAAGATGTTTATGGATATATGTTAATTATCTGTTACTTTTTAGTTTTCAAAATATAGTGTTATACTTGAATCTTCATTAACTTTTATTCCAGGTTTTGGAAAAACATCCTTTACTTTTGTATCCTTTGGAATTTCTATATCTGTATCTAAATTTGGTTTTAACTTCGCATCTTCTAGTGCTTTCACTGCATCTCCAATTTTTAAATTTCTTACATCTGGTACTTTGACTTGTTTCTTTTCATATTCAGCTTTTTCTTCTTCTTTATATACTGGTTTAACCCCTAAATATTTTAGAGAATCATTCATTATTTCTTTTACTATAGGTCCTGCTGTAGTACTACCAAATGCACTTACTCCTGTTGGCTCATCAACAATAGCAAGAACTACAATTTGTGGGTCATCACAAGGTGCTATTCCCACGAATGAACATATATATTTTCCTTGAGCATATTTACCATCTATAACCTTTTGAGCTGTACCTGTTTTCCCACCTAGTCTATATCCTGGTATATATGCAATTTTTCCTCCACCATCAGTTACAACTGACTCTGCAATTTCTAACATTTTTTTGGATGTTTCTTTAGATATAACATTTCTTACTTTTTTTGGTTTTACTGTCTCAGTTATATTACCTTTATTGTCAGTATAAGATTTTACTACTCTTGGTTGCATTAAATCTCCACCATTTGCTATTGATGATATAGCTGTTATAAGTTGTATTGGAGTTACTGATATGGATTGACCAAATGATATTGTAGCTAACTCGACTGGACCTACATTTTTTTCATTATATAATATCCCCTTAGCTTCTCCTGGTAAATCTATACCTGTCTTATTCATAAGACCAAAAGATTCTATATAATCATACATTTTACCAACACCTAATCTACTTCCTAATTCAACAAACACAGGGTTACAAGAATTTTGTACTGCTTGTTTAAACTCTTGTGTTCCATGAGGTCTATAGTGTCTCCAACATTTAATCTTTCTTCCTCCTACAGTTACACTACCTGTACATGTGAATTTCTCACCATCTTTTATTACTCCTTCTTCAAGAGCACTAGAAGATGTAATAAGTTTAAATGTAGAACCTGGTTCATATGTATCACTTACTGCTGGATTTCTCCACATTTGATAATAGCCCTTTATTTTGTCTTTATCGCTATATTTTTCAAGTTCTTCTTGATAATATGGATATATTGGTGTTCTTGAGTCGTTAGGGTCATAATCTGGTTTTGATGCTAAAGCAAGTATATCACCAGTTTTAGGATTCATTGCTATTGCAGTGACTTTCTTTGCATTGTTTATTTCATAAGCCTTTTGTACTGCTTTTTCAGTATAATGTTGGATTACTTCATCTATAGACAATACAAGACCATTCCCTTGAACAGGTTCATAATATTTTTCCATACCTTGTGGAATTTCTCTACCTGAAGCATCAGTACTTACTATTAGTTTTCCAGCTTTCCCTTTTAATTTTTTATCATATTGCATCTCTATACCAGATATCCCTGTTGCATCTGAAGAAGTATGACCTATTACATATGGTGCAAAATTTCCATAAGGATAATATCTTTGATTGTCTTCTGCTACCCATATTCCACCTAATTTAGCATCCCTTATTTGACTTGCCTTATCATCATCTATCCATCTTTTGACCTTTACAAGAGCCATATTTTTTTTACTTATTAGAGAATAAATATCTTTATAGTCTTCGTCCAAAATTTCAGCAACTTTTTCAGCCGCTTCTTTTTTATCTTCAACTTCTACAGGTTTGCACCAAACTGTATATTTAGTTACACTTACTGCCAATTCTTTCATATTTCTATCATATATAGTTCCTCTTTTAGGCTCTATAGGTATATCTCTTGTTTGTTGTTCTAATGCTTTTGTGCTCAACCAATTACCTTTCATAAGTTGTAAGTATCCAGTCCTAATAACAAGGCAAAAAAACAGTGCACATGCTAAAACAAGAACAAGTACCAGTCTTTTTTTGCTTATCCTTTTTACTTTTCTCAAACCTATTCCCCCTAGTTATCCACATTTATATACTTTATTTGTCCATCTTTTGGATAGTCCATATTGAGCAATTCCTTTGCTTTTAACTCAATTTCTTTTATTGATGTTTTTTCAGTTTCTTTTGCCTTTAGTTCCTCTAATACTATCTCTTTTTTTCTTAAATCTTTTTGTAAATAATAAATATCATATTTCATTTCTGAAATTTTTGAATAACCACATAGATTCAATATTATTACTACGAAAGTTGTAATCAATAAAATACATTTAGCCCCTATTTTTTTATTAATTCTCTTTTTATAATTATTCTTTTTTTTATTTTTATATTCATTTAGATTATGTATTTTATAATTTTTTTTCAAATTATCACCCCGATAATATAGATTTTTAGATTTTCCTCTATACTATATTTGTTATTAATCATATCTCTTCCTTTAAAATTTCATCGCTAAATTAATACACTATTACACAATCTATTTGTAATTTTTTCTATACACAACAAAAAATCTATAGATTCACTAATTCTTGAATATCGAACCTATAGATTATACACTAATTTTTATTTATTTTTATCACTATATATTTTCTTTAACATATAAATCAATACACTTAAAGCAAATAATATTAAGAGTCCTGTCATCATGACTTTAGCTCCACCAGTCAACATCCCACCAACATAAGAATATACAATGGTTGCTGGTAATTGTCCTACCCCAGTAGCTATAAAGAAAGATATAAAACTCATAGATGTTAGACCTGCTGCATAACTCACAAGGTCAAAAGATATAAAAGGAAGCAATCTTGCAATTAAAATTGTATGTTTTCCATATTTATCAAAAAAACCATCTATACTTTCTAGTGCAAATTTACTTGTAAGTTTTGCAACTACATCTCTACCTAAAAATCTCCCAATTACAAAACAGATTGCAGCACCTGCCATTGCACTAACCCATGACAGTATAGCACCATTTACCCATCCAAATAAGGCTGCATTTGCAAAAGTAATTAAAAATGCAGGAAGAGGTGCAGCTATTGATTGTAATATCATAAGTGCAAATGATATTATTGGTGCCCAAACTCCAAATGATAGTATGTACTCCTTAATTGCATCTAAATTTAACATACTCAGATAAAATATCATCTGATTTACCATTTTTTTAACAGGAGGTATAAAAAAGTAAATAGCAAGTACCCCCAATATAATACAAATTTTTATTAATAATTTTTTATGCTTATTCTCTATTTTTCTTCACTCCTAATATCTATTTTAGTTATATTATAACAGAAAATATTTTTCTATATTGTCGATTATATCATAGTTGTTTTCTATTCTAATAAAAACTATAATAGGTTTTAACTATCATTAAGAAGTTTATTATTTTATTACATAGCTAGCCCTTACTCTCAAACTATATAAATTATATTTTTTCAGCTACTCTCAATTTAGCACTTCTTGAACGTGGATTTACTTCTATTTCTTCAGCACTAGGTAATATTGGTTTTCTAGTTATTATTTTTACTTCAGATTCTTTGTCACATTGACATATTGGTAAATGTTGTGGACATATACAATCTGATGCAAGATATTTAAATGCATTTTTCACTATTCTATCTTCTAACGAATGAAATGTTATTATACAAATTCTACCCCCTTCATTCATTATAGAAGAAGCATCATTTATCATCTTTGTAATTACTCCAAGTTCATTATTTACTTCTATTCGTATAGCCTGAAAAGTCCTTTTAGCTGGATGAGGCCCATCTATTCTAGCTTTTTTAGGAATAGCTTTTTTAATTGTATCAACCAATTCACCTGTGGTTTCTATTGGTTTATTCACTCTTTCCTCAACTATAAATTTAGCTATACGTTTAGCCCAGTTATCTTCACCATAATCTTTAATTATCTTAGCTAGTTCATCTTCTGAATAAGTGTTTACAACATCATATGCTGAAAATTCACACCTAACATCCATCCTCATATCAAGTGGTGCATCTTGCATATAAGAAAATCCTCTCTCAGCTTCATCAAGTTGATGAGAGGAAACTCCTAAATCTGCTAATACACCATCTATCTTATAAACTCCTATTTTTTCCAATTCTTCTTTTATATTTTCAAAATTGCTATGAACAAATTTTACTCTGTTTTCATATTCACTTAGTCTTTCTCTCGCTGTATTTATAGCATTTTTATCTTGGTCAAACCCTATAAACAATCCTTTATCTGATAAATTTTTTACTATCTCTTTGGAATGTCCTGCACCCCCCATAGTACAGTCAACATATACTCCATCTGGTTTTATCTTTAAATTTTCTATACATTCATTTAAAAGAACTGATACATGATGAAATTCCATAACTACCTCCTTTAAACTCACTATTTAAATTATTTTTCAATACTGTTGTTTTTATTTCTCTTTGATAAATAAATATGTGCTATTATACCACCAACAACTCCAACTAAACTTATCACTTGAGCCATTCTAAGTGGCCCTAACATTAAACTATCTGTTCTTAATCCTTCTATAAAAAATCTTCCTATTGAATACAGGGTTATATAAGTTACTATAACCTGCCCTTCGTATTTTTTATTCTTTCTAAACAATAATAAAACTATAAATATTCCAAAATCCCATATAGACTCATATAGAAAAGTTGGATGAACCTTTACTCCATCAACCATTATTCCCCATGGTAAATTAGTTGTACCTCCATGAGCTTCTCCATTAATAAAGTTTCCCCATCTTCCTATAGCTTGTGCTAAAGGCATTCCAAGTATGACAGTATCAGCCATTTTTAAGAAATTAATATTTTTAACCTTAGTGTATATGTAACCAGCTAAGATTCCACCTATTAATCCTCCATGTATAGCAAGTCCACCACCTCTAAAATTAAGGATTTGAGATAGATTTTGAGCGTAATAACTCCAATTAAATATAACATAATATATTCTTGCACATATTAATCCAACAGGAATTGCTATGATAGCTATATTTAATACATCATCTTCTTTAAGTCCTACTCTTTTTGACTCTTTTATTGCTATTAAAGTTCCCAAAATCATACCACTAGCCATAAGTATTCCATACCACATTATGTCTATCCCAAACAGTGTAAATGCAACTCTATCCATAACTCCACCTCTTTATCTTAATTAAAATATTTCCAAAGCAATACACCATGTTTATAATTAATTGTAATTATACTAAATTATGATAACATATTAATGTTAATTCTACAAAACATATTGATGTTGATTCTACAAATACTAAAAATATATTATACACATCATCACAATAAAATCATTCATAAATTATTTGTAATCAAAGAAATTGGTGTATAATATACACCAATCTCTCTATAAATTTTTATCAATAATATTTAATTTTTACTAACTTAATTTATATAAGTATATTCAACAAGCTCACTTGCTATCTAAATAAAATAAGTATCAAAATTAACTATTTGGCATTTAGCTACTCATTGTAATGTTCAAATTTTCTACTTAGGTTCTACAATAGAAATAACACAATACTCTTCTTTAAAGTGTTCTTTTAATCTTTCTTCAATTTCCTCAAAAGTAACATCTTTAATAATATCTAAATAATCCAAAATATTTATCTCTTTAAATGTATAAGATATAAAACTATTTCCTATAAAGTTTATAGAATCAAAACACTTAATAAATGAACCAATTTTTTTCTTTTTAGTTCTTTCAAATTCCTCTTTAGATAATCCTTCTTTTTTAGCTTTTTCTATATATTCAAGAATTATCTCTTTTACTTTTTTAGGTTCCTTAGAATCTCCAGCAATTACACTAAAAGCATAGTCTACTTGAGATGAAAATCCAGCTCCAAAATTTTCATTTATCAGACCTTGCATATACAAATCTTCATAAAGTTTGCTACCCTTTTTAAATAACATACCTACAAGTATGTCAGTTACAATTTCTTTACGTAAAAGTTCTTTTCCTTTTATACCTACATTATTATCTTTAAAACCTATGTTAAACATAGGTATAGATATAGGAAACTTTTCTATAACTTCTTTTTCCTTTACATTTGCTGGTTCTTCAGGATAAAATCTTTCTATATTCTTAGAAAGCTTATCTACATCATAATTATTTGCTTTTTTAGTTACATCTATGACTTTTTCTACATCTAAATCACCAACAACAAACAAAGCCATATTTCCTGGATTGTAGAAAGTATTATAGCATTTATACAGTTCTTCCTTAGTTATCTTATATATACTATCTACTGTACCAGCTATATCAATTCTAGCAGGATAATTTACATACATAGCCTTTAGACAATTAAAATATACATTCCAGTCTGGGTCATCATTGTACATTTTTATCTCTTGTGCTATTATACCTTTTTCCTTTTCAACATTTTCATCTGTAAAATAAGGTGTTTGAACATAATCAATTAAGTGTTCTAAACTCTCATAAAAATTTTCAGTAGCTGAAAATAAGTATGCTGTCATTGTAAAATTAGTAAATGCATTTGCACTTACACCCAATTTAGAAAACTTTTCAAATGCATCTCCTCCATCAGGTTGTTCAAACATCTTATGCTCTAGAAAATGTGCAATTCCTTCATTTACTCTAATCTTTTTATCTTCTCCTATTGGAACAAATTCTAAGTCATTTGAACCATAATTAGTAGCTAAAATAGCATATTTTTTTGTGAAGCCTCTCTTTGGCATAAAGTATACATCTAAGCCATTTTGTAATTTTTCATAATAAACTTCTTCTCTTAATATATCATTAACTATTTTTTCCATAGACATCTCCTCCATTAATTTCTTAAAAAGTATACAGTATCAAGTTCTATATCTTTTACAGCTTCGACTATATCTTTTTTAGTAACTTTTTCTATACTATATATTATGTCTTCTACTTCAGAATTTGTCTTTGCCATAGACTGAGAAAAAGCAAAATCAGACATTCCACCTATATTATCTGTTATAGACTTCATAGAGTTAACTAAAGCAAGCTTACTATTTTCTAACTCTTCATCAGATATATCTCCTGCTTTTAGACTTTCTAATTGTTCTTTTATTAATTTTACAGCTTTATCATAATCTTTAGTTTCTATTCCAGATGATATAAGCATAATGCTTTTATACTTCTCTATTGAAGAGAAAATATAATAGCATAAGCTTTCCTTTTCTCTTACATTCACAAATAGTTTAGAGTGTGGCCCACCACCTAATACATTACTTCCGACCACAAGAGCATAGTATTTATCATTATCTACATAATCTACATTTGCTCTATACCCCATAACTAACTTACCTTGAGTTATTTCCATTTTTTCGTCTACTACTTTTACTTCATCTACATGTTTTATGAAATCTTCTTTTGGTATATCTATAATATCTTCTCTTTCGAATTTTAAATTCTTGCTTATTATGTCTACAACCTTATCTTCATCAAAATCACCTTCTACAACTATGTCTATTGGAGATGTTTTAAGTATATTTCTATAATGTTCATATAGGTCTTTTGATGTTATATTATCTATTTCATCTTCATAACCAAACTCACTTATACTGTATTTTTCATTTTCACACATAGCTTCTATACATTTATCTTGTGCATATTCTTTTTTATCATTTATTATTGATTGTATCTTATCTCTTAAATTTTCTTTTTCAATATTTAAATATTCTTCTTTAAATCCACCATCCACAACAAGTGTATTATTTATTACTTCATTAAAAAATTCTACTACTTCTTCAAATATGTTTTCATCTAAATACTTTTCACTTATATTAATTATTTTAAAACTTAGTACTTGACGCTCTCCACGCTTTACAGCATCAGCTCCCATAGATGAACCATATAAATCATCTAGTTTATTGGATATTGCTCTAGCACTAGGATATTTTTCACTTCCGCTTGCTATTATTGATGGTATCAAAGCATTTTTTGTAGTTTCTTTTTTATCCAACAATCTCTGAACATACAAACTTATAAGATTTGATTTAAACTTTTCTGTTTTTATCAAAGTTAGATTAATATTATTACCCAAATTTATTATTTTCTTAGTATTAACCATATGTACCTCCTATTTTTTATTTAAACATCAATTTTAAAATTGAAATTTATTCATTTTTGATTGTATATACTTATATATAAAAACCTTCTATTTAATTATATCCTTTTTATTATTTTCTAAAAGTAATATTTTTATTTAAAAATTATTTAGACCATTCTGCTTTAAAGTCTAGTTTACAAGCTTCATATATATGATGTATAATCAATATGTATGTCTATAATTAAAACAATTTTACAATCCTATAGATTGATTGTTTAAAGTTATATAAAGAATATAAAAAGAATAAGAGAGAGGACGATTAATATGAAATTAGGTATAGTTGGTTTACCAAATGTAGGTAAAAGCACACTATTTAACGCAATAACTCAAGCAGGTGCAGAATCTGCAAATTACCCTTTTTGTACAATAGACCCAAATGTTGGAGTTGTATCTGTTCCAGATGAAAGATTAGATAAACTAAAAGAATTGTACAACTCTGAAAAAATAGTTCCTACTGCCATAGAATTTTGTGACATAGCTGGTTTAGTTAGAGGGGCTTCTAAAGGAGAAGGCTTAGGAAATAAATTTTTATCACATATAAGAGAAGTTGATGCAATCGTACATGTTGTCAGATGTTTTGAAGATGAAAATGTTATACATGTAGATGGTTCTGTTGAACCACTTCGCGATATAGAAACTATAAATTTAGAATTAATTTTCTCTGACATAGAGATTCTTGAAAGAAGAATTCATAAAACTCAAAAAGCCGCTAAAGCTGATAAAACTTTAGGTTCTGAACTTGATTTATTAAATTCAATCATGGCTACTCTAGAAAATAGTAAGTGTGTAAGAACTATGCAATTTACAGAAGATGAACAAAGCTTTGTAAATTCATTAGATTTACTTACATCTAAACCTGTAATATACGCTGCAAATGTATCAGAAGATGATTTAGCAGATGACGGAGAGAGTAATAAGTATGTTCAACAGGTTAAGGTATTTGCAGAATCAGAAGATGCTGAAGTTGTTGTTGTATGTGCACAAATAGAAGCAGAAATTTCTGAACTTGATTCTGCTGAAGAAAAGAAAGAATTTTTAGAAACACTAGGGCTTGAACAATCAGGGCTTGATAAACTTATAAAATCATCTTATGCCTTACTTGGTCTAATTTCATTCTTAACAGCTGGTCCAAAAGAGGTTAGAGCATGGACTATAAAGCTTGGAAGTAAAGCACCTCAAGCAGGAGGGAAAATACATTCTGACATAGAAAGAGGATTTATCAGAGCTGAAACAATTGCTTTTAATGATTTAGTTGAACATGGTACTATGGCAGCTGCTAAAGAAAAAGGATTAGTTAAATTAGAAGGTAAAGAATACATAGTTAAAGATGGAGATGTAATATTATTTAGATTTAATGTTTAAAATGTTTATTTATCTACAATCTTAACTATTGTATTGTAATAAAGAAATTAGAATAATAGAAATTTCTATTATATTATAATAGCTATTCAGATTTTATAAAAAAGAGAGTTTTTCTAAATGATTTTTGAAAATCATAATAGAAACTCTCTTTTTTATAAAAATAAAATATTCTATATTTTAAATAAAAAAATATAGAATATTAAAAAATAAAACTTATAAAACTTCTCTTTACTATTTCAAACTTTAAATTCATGTTTAACCAAAGGCTTGTGCCTTTTAAAAACTATATAGTATTCCCACAGAAATTATAATTGTCAACAATGAAAGTACTTTACTGTAATCCCAAATACGCTTTCCACCAAAACATCCAAATGGATAAAAAGGTATACTATGAAAAAGTAAAAAACTTATCCCAAAGGAAATAATATATTCATAAAATTCTGATTGTTTGTCAAATACTGCTACTACTAAAATAAAAAGTAGTACTCCTAACCACTCAAACAATCCTTCAATCCCCATACTACGTCTAAATGTAGTACTCCTCTTATACTCTGTTGGATAAAATCGACCTACCACTGGCCATATACCACCCAAAATTGTAATTAATAATGATATCAACAAACCACCTCTTGTAGCAATAAACTTCCATTTCTCAGATGAAATCATGGTTGCAATTAATCCACTAAGTAAAGAAACAATCAGTAATGAAAAAAACGCACCTACTCTGACAGCAAAATCATTAAAATTATTGCTAAAAAATAAAATAGGAAATGATATTAGTAAGTTTAATACAATATAGATTCCTAATTGTTGAATTGATGAGCTATTTTTTTGTGATAATGTGCTCCATAAATGAAATCCAGAAGCAATAGCAAGTGTACTATTAAACCACAATCGTATTGTACTAATTAGCCCATAGTTTTGTAACATTTGTGTAAAGCTTATAATATGATATCCATTATTTTCAAACAACTTCCATGATGCAACATTATCGTCCTTCACAGTAGCAGTCATAGTTTCACAACCTTGTTCTTTTAAAAATATGGTTACTTTTTTGTAAAGCTCACCTCCTATTCCCTTACCTTCATGTCCCTTCTTTACATATGCTGTTTCTACATATCCAATTTTTTTGCCATTTTTTGCTGGAAAAATTTTATAGGAAGCCATACCAACAATATGACCATCTATTATAGCAAGAAAAGCATTTTGAGGCTTTTTAAATGCCATCCCTTCAACCAATCCAAAACTAGATTTACCAATTTTCCAAACAAGCGTTCTTTCATCATTTACCATTTCCCGAATTGTTATATTACTCAAAAATTTTCCTCCCTTAAGTACTTTAATAATTGCTGATATCCTTAGATTCACAAACTGTTATACTCAAATTAAAAACTTCTACCCATAGAAAAATTATATCTCTTTTAGAAAATATCATATGCTCCATATAATGTAAAGTAATACTCTAAACCTAGTTCATATTTTTATACTAAGGTGTTCTTACATAAGGAAAGTGAACTTTGACTACACAAAGTTCACTTTCCTTACAAATCTTTATTTTATTTTGTACTAAGCTTTTTAATCTGTACTTATACCTTCAATATCATTCCTATTTAATATCAACTTTTCGTATTCTTCTATTGGCATTGGCTTTGCAAATAAAAATCCTTGAGCCATATCACATCCTATAAATCTTAAAAACTCTGCTTGCTCTAAGGTTTCAACTCCCTCTGAAACAACTTTTATATCAAGTTGCTTTGCCATCTGAACAATACTTGAAACCACAATTTGACTCTTTTTTGTTTCTTCTACTGTTATAAAAAATTGTCTGTCTAATTTCAAGACATCAATTGGCATATCTTTAAGCATATTTAAAGAAGAATAACCTGAACCAAAATCATCCATAGATATTTTAAATCCTACAGACTTTAGATTTTGCATTATTTTAAATAACATTTTTGTATTATCAAATATTGCACTCTCTGTTAGTTCAATTTCAATTAAATTTGGTTCAATATCATATTCTTTTGCAATGTTTTCAAACTTCTCTATAAAGTCAGGATTTTCAAGATGTACTCTTGATAAATTTACTGATATAGGAAATCTAGGTAAACCTTCATTTTCCCAACGTTTAAAGTTTTTACAAACTTGAATAAATACAAACATATCTAATTCTGTTATAAAACCATTCTTTTCAAAAATAGGAATAAACACACCTGGACTTATTAATCCCTTTTTTGGATGTTGCCAACGTACAAGAGCTTCAGAACCTACTATTTTACCTGTTGATAATTCAATTTTAGGTTGAAAGTATACCTTAAATTGTTCATTTTTTAAAGCATCATGCATCTCTTGCTCAATATCACGTTCTTCTATAAGAGTTTCCTTTAAATTCTCAGCATAAATTTCATACACTTTTAAGTATTTTCTTTTTACTGTAGTCTTTGCAATCATAGCTTTATCAAGACAAGTAGATATATTTGTTTCTCCATCTTCAATAAAATATACTCCTATAGATGGTATCAGATTAAGTTCAACCCCTAAGCTAGTTTTTATCATAGATAATTTTTTACGCATAATTTCACATATCTCTATAACTGATTCTTTATCCTTCTTTTTTTCAAATATTACAGCAAAATTATCATTTGAAATTCTTGAAAATACAGACTGTTCTTTAAACATATTTTCAATTATCTCTGCAATTTTTCTTAATACTCTATCTCCCTCTTCATATCCAAATCTATCATTTACTAACTTAAATTTATCTATATCAAAATAAATCAAAACTAGATTCTTTTTCTCATGAGTGGATAAAAATTTACCACCTTCCAGATTAAATTTATTTGAATTTCCAATTCCTGTAATGCTATCTTTAAATGCAAATTCTTCTAATCTTTCCTTGCTCTTTTTTTGCATAATCAAGATATAAATTATTAATGATGTAAATATCACAATTAAAACTATACATGCTGATAGTGTAAGTTTTATAATAGCATATGATTTTTCAGATACAGCAGTTCTAGGAACTTCAGAAAAAAGATACCAATCATTAATTCCTATTGGAGCATAACTTAAATAATATCCTTTTCCAGACATATTATAACTTAATGAACCTGATTTAGAATTTTTTATATTTAACTTCATATTATTAAGAGTAGATTTTGATAAGGCATTACTTTTATTTATATATGAAAATAAATTTTCCATATTAGAATTTGCGTTTTTACTACTTGGATTTAAAACAATATCACCACTACTATTAGCTATATAAGAATATCCTTTTCCATTAAACGTTGGTACAGAGAGTATCTTTTCATATAACTTTGTACTATGTGTAGCAAATATAACACCAATAATCTTGTTCCCCTTATAAATTGGTACAGAGTACACATTAATGTCTTTATAGTCTTTTATTACATCTTTTAACTTACCTGTTATGACTACTTCTCCTTGCATTGACTTGGAAAAATAATCTCTCTTAGAAAAATCTTCTACATAACCATCTGTAGTATATGCCATACCATCTGGTAGAATAACGCCCATTCTTTTAAAGGAACTATTTACAGATTCTCTTTTAAGTATTGAAAGAATATTGTCCAATTCAAAAGATTCTTCTCCTTCAATACATATTGAAATTGATTGTAACAATTTTATATCGCCATTAATTTGTTTTTTTAACACATTGACACTTTGATTTGCTATTTCTGAAAGATATTGATTCGTTTCCTCACCCAGTGTCTTATTCAACTTCGAACCATAAATCAAACAGGAAATTGTAACTACTAAGATACTTATGATAGCAATTATGGATAAACCCTGCCTATTATTTTTTGCATCACCCAACATCATGCTTCCTGCCTTTCCGGAATCTATATGTATATAATTATTATTTTATATTAATTATTCTAACAAATTTACGATAATACTTATTTTTCCATATTTACTGTAATTATACAAAATTATCAACTTTATTACAATAAAAAATTAATTAATATAAGTAATACAATTTTAATAAATTATATTATTTATATTAAGGATTACTAACATAATTTGTATTAATGTCCACTAACATAAAAAGAATATAATATCAAAATAATTTTGATATTATATTCTTAAAATATATATTTTATTAAATTTTTACCTTACATTTTACTTAAACATTCATTGGCAACCTCTTTATCATCAAAATGATGCTTAACTTTACCTATTATTTGGTAATTTTCATGCCCTTTACCTGTTATAATTACAACATCATCTTTTTTTGCCATACTTATAGCTTCTTCTATAGCTTGCTTTCTATCAGCAACAACATGATAATTTTCTTTTTCCTTATCTATTCCTTCAAGTATATCCTTTATTATTGCTTCTGGTTCTTCAGTTCTTGGATTATCAGAAGTTACAATACATATGTCAGAATATTTTTGTCCAATAGCACCCATTAAAGGTCTCTTTTCAGTATCTCTATCTCCACCACATCCAAATACAGAAATTATTTTTCCTTCTGCAAATTGTTGAGTTGTTTTTAATACATTTTCAAGTGCATCAGGAGTATGAGCATAATCAACAATTACACTTATACCTTTATCGTTTGGTACTGTTTCAAACCTTCCTGATACTCCACTAGAAAGTCTAAGACCTTCTTTATATACTGGTTTAGGTATGCCAAGTATATAACAAGCAGCTATAACAGCTAAGGTATTATATACTGTAAACATTCCTGGAACTGGTATAAATATAACTTCTTCATAAGAAGGAGTTATTAATCTATAAGATACACCATCTGAATCTGATTTTATATCTCTAGCCATAAAATCAGCATTATTTTCAACTCCATATGTGTAACAAGGAACATCTATACCTTTTATATTTTCGTATATCTTTTTACCACCCTCATCATCTATATTTATTATATTTGCCATAGTAGTCTTAAAAAATAATTTTTCTTTAGCTTTTCTATAATCTTCTAAATCTTTGTGAAAGTCTAAATGGTCTGGTGTTAAGTTTGTGAATATTCCCAGTTTAAAGTCGGTTTCATCAACTCTATTTAATGCTAATGAGTGTGATGAAACTTCCATAGCACAGTAATCACATCCATTATTTAACATATTATTAAAATGATATTGTAAATCTATACTTTCTGGAGTTGTTGAATTAGAAATAATGTCTTTTTCACCATCAAATATTTTTATAGTACCAATAAGACCAACTTTATTTTTATTCAAAGTTAATATTTCGTTTAGTATAGTAGTTATACTAGTTTTTCCATTAGTACCTGTAACTCCTATAACATTAAATTTTTGTGATGGATGATTATAAAAATTGTCAGCTATCTTTGCCATATCTTCTCTTGTATTTTTTACTTTTATAAACGTATATCCTTTTATGTCTACTTCTTCTTCAATAATAAAAGCTTTTGCTCCTTTGTTTATAGCATCTTTTATATACTTATGACCATCTGACACAAATCCTTTTATACATACAAATAATGTACCTTCTGTAACCTTTCTTGAATCATATTGTACATTATTAATATCTATATTTAATTCACCTTTGACACTGATTATATCCAACCCCTGTATAATATCATTTAATTTCATAAATGCTTTCCTCCCTTTAAACTCTTTTTGCTAAAATTACACTTCATGTAATATTATATTAAGAATTTTTTACTATGTGAATGGTTAAAAATGCTTGAAATATTGCAAAAAATGCTCTATAATTCTCTATAATATAATCTAAGAGAGGTCTTTTATGAAAACTACAGACAATAAAATTGGATACTTAAATGATAATTTTAAAATATTTAGTATCAGAGATAAAAAAGACATAGAATTTGAATACCATAATCACGATTTTAATAAGATAATTATATTTATAGATGGAAATGTCACTTATTTTGTTGAAGGAATTCCATATAAACTAAAACCTTGGGACATACTTTTTATTAGCAATAATGAAATTCACAAGCCAGTTATTGATTCAAATGTATTTTATGAAAGAATCGCAATATGGGTTAGCCCAGAATTTATGAAAAAAAACAGTGATAATACTAGTGATTTAGAAAAATGTTTTAAGATAGCCACAGAAAATAAATGTAATCTACTACGTTTAAATATGCATGACATTGAATCACTCAAACTTTTTATTGAGCAAATAAATATTTCTGAATCTAGTAATGAATTTGGAAATGAAATACTAAGAAATACCTTGTTCATACAGCTTATGATATTTTTAAATAGAATTTTCTTAAAAAAAGAGAACATAGAATCTATAGAAGGTGTATTTTACGATGAAACTATAAAAAAAATATTAAACTATATAAACTTAAATATAGAGAATAAACTTTCTATAGACAGCATTGCATCTGAATTTTTTATAAGCAAATATTATCTTATGAGAAGATTTAAATCTCATACTGGAACATCTATACACAATTATATAATTCAAAAAAGATTGATTTTAGCTAAGTCACTAATAATCAATGGTCATCTTATGAGTGAAGTTTGTAATAAATGTGGATTTAATGATTATTCTAGCTTCGTAAGGGCATTTAAAAAGTATTATGGCGTATCTCCTAAAAACTATACAAACAATAAAAGCCCTTTAGATAGTACTTTGTTAGATGAATAAATAATTATTATAAATGTTATTTCAAAAAAATTAGAGGCATTAGTATATCTATTTTACTAATACCTCTAATTTATTGAAATA
>NZ_JAGWCT010000017.1:0-55687 GCF_020657815.1 Clostridioides sp. ZZV15-6597
CATTTAGATTGGATATATTTTTTATTTTCTTTTTTAGTTTTTCGGGTTAGTAAGGGGTTAGTAATTTAGATTTTCATAGGAAATTATTTTTAAAATTAGTTTTTATTTATAGCTAATTTATTTATGTTGTAATTAAATAAAACTAAATATAATTTAAATAATTCCTTGAGATAAATTTAATAAAACTTAGAGTCCTTATCTAAGCTTAAAATACTAAAATTATTAGGAGGATATAAATTATGGACCAAATTAAGCGCTTACACGAATTGCAACAAAAGTCATACTTAACTAAAGAAGAGTTTGAGGAGTTAAAAAACAACACATATATTGAAAAATTTGAATTGAGAGATGAATGTGACAACTCTTATATTTATAATTTTTACACTAATGATAAATGTAATGATATAAAGTTTATAAAATCACAATTTATTGTTACTCTTATAAAAAACGGTTTCTTATGTGATTGTGGTGGTGTATTTAGACAAAAGAAAATAGTTGATGAATATGATTACGGATATAATGCTATATATAAATGTGATTCTTGTGGAAAAGAACTTGATAAAGAAGTAGAAAATTATGATTAAATAACAAAAGAACTATTCAAAACAGTTTTTGTAAATGTTAGATAAAAGTCACTCTAATTTTGAACGATACCCCTCTTAGGAGACAGTTAAAATATGTAAAACTGTCTAAAACTAGGAGGGTTTTGTTATGTCCAAAATTAATTAATCTTAATTAAAGTCATCTTAATTGTTTAATTCAATTTCATACTTTTTTATTTTCTTATACAAAAGACTTTTGTGTATTCCCATAACCTCTGCTGCCTTAGAACATTTCCAATTGTACTTCCTTAACACATCAATAATTAAACTCTTCTCATAATTTTCAACCATTTCATGAATTGAGCAATTACTATCCACATTACATTGAGCCACTCTGCTGATATTATCCATTTTAGATGGAAGGTCACACATCATAATGACCATATCATCACTTACAGCATAGGCGCTTTTTATTACATTTTGTAGTTCTCTTATATTTCCTGGCCAAATATAGTTAATAAAACAATTTTTAACCTTATCACTTAAAACCTTCAATTCCTTATATTCAACATTTAATTTATTTAATATATAATTTGCTAGCAATAAAATATCATCTTGTCTATCCTTTAATTCCATCATATGAATATTTATTACATTTAACCTATAGTATAAGTCTTCTCTAAATAATCCCTCTTCAACCATTTTACTTAAATTCTTTCTTGTAGCAGAGATTACTCTTACATCTATCTTTATAGTTTTAAGACCTCCAACTGGTTCTATCTCACTTTCCTGAAGAACTCTTAAAAGTTTTGCTTGCATGGTCAAAGGCATGTCACCTATTTCATCTAAGAAGATTGTACCATTATTCGCAACTAAAAATTTACCTTTTTTGCCGCCTTTTTTTGCTCCTGTAAAAGCTCCTTCGTCATACCCAAATAGCTCTGATTCTAATAATTCTTCTGGTATTGCAGCACAGTTTATACTAACCATGGGTTTGTCTGACCTACTGCTATTATTGTGAATTGCTCTAGCAAAAACTTCTTTACCTGTGCCAGTTTCACCTGTTAAAAGAACTGAGAAGTTCGTTTTAGAAGCTTTCACACCTGTTTTCTTAAGTTCTATGAAATCTCTATTTTCACCTATGAGCTTGTCAAAACCACAGTTATCCTTAAACTGTTCTTTATAATATTGGAGCTCCATATATTCTGACATTAACTTTTTAGCTACATCAAAGGATTGCAATCTAAATTTAACTTGAGCTACTCCTGCAACTACTTCTCCATTGTCATTTTCCACATAAGACCTACTTACTATTACACTTTTTTCTTTTGTATTTCCACCTGAGTAATGATGTATAGCTCCTTCTTCACAATACTTATCTCTCATAATGTCTAGCATTTTTGTATTTGGTATAATACTTTGTATATTGTGTCCTATTATATCGTCTCTTTCTTTCCCTAAGAAGTCACAATATTTATCGTTAATATCTATGATTACTCCATCTTTATTTACAACAATAAAACCATCATCAGTCATGGATAACACTCTTGCAAATATATCCTTATACCAGTGCTCTTTCATTGTTTCATCCCTCCACTATAACCTTCAGCAAAAATAATAAGTCTTACAATACAATATTATAAGACTTACCATTCTATGTATTCAATGTTTTCTAGAAGTTACCTATTTAATGATTCTATTATTTCAGGTAGAATTTCATATAAATCTCCTACAATTCCATAGTCACATATACTGAAAATAGGGGCTTTGGAATCTTTATTTATAGCAACTATATATTTAGAATCACTCATACCTGCTAAATGCTGTATTGCTCCAGATATCCCACATGCAATGTATAACTCTGGTCTAACAGTAGTTCCTGTTTGTCCCACTTGATGAGAATGCTCTATCCACCCTGAATCTACTGCCGCTCTTGAAGCACCAATCTCTGCCCCCAATTTATCCGCCAATTCTTTTATTAGTTCAAATCCTTCTGCCTTCTTTAATCCTCTTCCTGCTGATACTATTATTCTAGCATCAGTTAGATTTATGGATTTCTTTTCTTGTGGAAGCATTTCTACTAATCTAGTTCTAATCATTTTTTCATTAAGTTCTGGAGTAATAACCTCTAAAACTCCAGCCTCTGATTCACTTCTTACAGCTTTTGCCATAACCCCTGGACGAACTGTTGACATCTGTGGTCTATTTTTTGGACAAACAATAGTAGCCATTAAATTTCCACCAAAGGCTGGTCTTGTTTGTAATAACTTATTATCCGTTGAATCTATTTCAAGTTTTGTACAGTCAGCAGTTAGACCTGTTCCAACTTTACCTGCAATTCTAGGTGCGATATCTCTTCCTATAGAAGTAGCTCCAACTAGTACAACCTCTGGCTTTTTCTCTTCAATTAAACCTGCTATTGAAATTGCATATCCATCAGTTGTGAAATCTTTAAGAAGAGGGTCGTTGATATAATATGCTTTATCAACACTATAGTGAAGTAACTCCTTTACTTCTTTCTCTACTTCATATCCAGCTATTACAACTGCAAGCTCTTTTCCTAATTGGTCAGCAAGCTTTCTTCCCTCACCAATAAGTTCTATAGTAACAGGATTGATTTTGCCTTCCCTTTGCTCTCCTATTACCCAAACGCCATTATAATCATTTAAATTTATACCTTGATTAACTTTTGCTCTCATCATCTTAACACTCCTATACTAGTTTCAAATCGAATAGTATTTCTACTAATTTCTCAGCTTTTTCCTTTTTATTTATACCTTCGATTATTTCATTATGCTTGTCTTTAACTGGTACAAAAGACTTGTAAACATTTGTAGGTGAACCCTTTAATCCAATTTGAGTTGTATCAACAGCTAAGTCTTCAAGTGTTAACACAGTAATCTTTGCATCTCCATTATTATAAGCTCCTAAGATTCCTTTGACACTTGGATATCTTGGATTATTTAACTCTTTTATAGCAGTTAGTAAAACTGGCATCTTTGCTTCTATTAAATAATCTCCTGTCTCTGTATAACGAGTTACTAGTAATTTATCATCTTGAACCTTTACTTCTTTTGCATAGGTAACCTGTGGTACCCCTAAGAATTCTGCAACCTCTGGTCCAACCTGAGCTGTATCTCCATCTATAGCTTGTCTTCCACAGAATATTACATCATACTTTCCAACCTTCTCTATAGCAGCAGCAATAATTGTAGATGTAGCCCAGGTATCTGAACCACCAAAAGCTCTATCTGAAATTAAGTATGCTTCGTCAGCGCCCATTGCCAAAGCTTCTTTTAAAGCACTTTTAGCCTGAGGAGGTCCCATGCTTATAACCTTAATCACTGCTCCCAGTTCATCTTTTATTTTTAAAGCTTCTTCTAAAGCATTTCTATCATCTGGATTGATTATACTTGGTACACCATCTCTTATTAGGGTACCTGTCTCTTTATTTATTTTAACTTCATTAGTATCTGGAACTTGCTTTAAGCAAACAACTATATTCATGCTCTTCCTCCTATCCTAGTACTGCTCTTGAAATAACAACCTTGTGTATTTCTGAAGTACCTTCGTAAATTTCTGTTATCTTGGCATCTCTGTACATTCTTTCTAATGGATAATCCTTCATATATCCATATCCTCCATGGATTTGAAGAGCTAGGTTTGTAACCTCTCTTGCAGTACGTGACGCATTATATTTTGCCATGGCAGCTTCTTTAGTATGTTTTTCTCCTCTAGCTTTCAAGTCTGCAGCATAATATACCAACAACTTTGCTGATTCCACCATAGTCGCCATATCTGCTATATACCATTGAATACCTTGCAAAGCTGAAATTGGCTTGCCAAACTGAACTCTTTCTTTAGAATATTTGATACTTTCTTCTAAAGCCCCTTCAGCAATTCCTACAGCTTGAGCTCCAACTCCAATTCTTGCTCCATCTAGGCAAGTCATAGCTATGTTAAAGCCTTTTCCTTCTTTTCCTAATAAATTAGACTTTGGAACTCTACAGTTATCAAATATTAACTCTGCAGTTTCTGAACCATGTATACCCATTTTTTCTTCAATTTTTCCTATTGAAAAACCTGGAGTACCTTTGTCAACGATGATAGCAGACATTCCCTTTATTCCCTTTGATGGCTCTGTAAGTGCAAATATTATTAATGATTCTGCTTGACCTCCACCAGAAATAAAGCACTTAGTCCCATTTAAGACATATTCATCAGTTGCTTCATCAATGATTGCAGTTGTTGCAGCTCTTGCGGCATCTGAACCAGCATTAGGCTCAGTTAAAGCAAAAGCACCTACACACCCACCTTCAGCCATCATCGGAAGGTATTTTTTCTTTTGTTCCTCAGTACCAAATTTCAAAATAGCTTGAGCATATATTGTGTGTATTGATAATATTGCTGCAGATGCTGCACATTTTTTGGCAACCTCAGTAACAACAATTACCTTTTCTATATCTGCTCCACCAGAACCGCCATACTCTACAGGTGTTCCAATACCATTAAAGCCTATTTTAGCCATTTTGCTAAAAAGCTCTCTTGGAAAAATACCTGTTCTATCTGTTTCAGCAGCTATTGGTTCTATTTCCTTCTCTGCAAATTCTTTTGCTACTCTTTGAAGCATTAATTGTGCTTCTGTTAATCTAAAATCCATAAAATTTCCTCCTATTTATTAACGTACTTCACATGTTTCTTTATTCATTGCTACAATTCCAGACTCAATTAGAACTTCTATATCAGAATCACTATATCCAAGTTCTCTCAATATCTCATCTGAATGTTCTCCTATAAGTGGAGCATCACAAGTCATGTTAACTTCAATATTTCCAAACTTAACTGGAGTGGACGCAAGCATTGTCTTATTTCCATTTTTACTTGTATGTTCATATATATAGTTATTAGCAATAGCCTGTTCATCAGTTACTACATCATTAACATGTTGAATTCTTTCATGGGCTATATCCGCAGTAGTAAGCTTTTCAACCATCTCATTTTGAGTAAATTTTGCAAATTCACCATCCAAAATATTAATAAGCTCTGTTGCATTTTTCTTACTTTCTACTGAAGATGCAAATTTCTCTTCTTTTATTAAATCTTCTCTTCCAAATAATCTGCAAAGTGCCTCAAAATATCTTTCATGCTCTAGGATACTTAAGAATATCCACTTTCCATCCTTACAACGATAAGAGTTTATTACTGGAGAAATAGCATTTTTTCTAGTTTTTGGATACTCATCGCTAAACTGTGTAGATGCTAATAAAGATGATGCATTCCATATTGCTTGTCCAAATAAAGATGCCATTACTTTTTGTCCTTTTCCAGTCTTAGCTTGTTGATACAAAGCTGCACATATACCTCCAGATAAACTACAAGAAGTTGTGGCATCTCCAAAGGCTATAGGTGGGTTTATTGGGCTTGTATCCTTCTCTGCGATATCAAGCATAGCTCCACTTCTTGCCCAAAAGGCAACTGTATCAAAACCTGCATTATCCTTAGCAGGTCCAAAATCGCCAAAACCATTTATTTGTCCCCAGATAAGATGTGGATGCTTTTTGCTTAATGATTCATAGTCAAGACCTAGTCTTTTTAACGCTCCTGTTCTATAGCTTGAAACAAATACGTTTGCTTCACTTAAAAGCTTATCCATAATTTCAATTCCAGCTTCACTCTTAAGATTTATAGACAAACCTCTTTTATTTGAATTATATGTGCTGTAGAAAGGATTATTATAATCATCTATTGGCATTGTCATTGTTGCCCCTGTCTTTCTTCCTGGGTCTCCAAAGCTTGGCTCCACCTTAATAACATCAGCACCCCAGTCAGCTAATATTTTGGAAGTTCCTGGACCTGCTACAAAATATGTTAAGTCAATGACCTTAACTCCTTCTAATGGTTTATTTAACACTTTCAATTCCTCCTTATACTGTCAACTTGGTATTTTAAATATGGTATTTATGGTATTAAAACATAAAATTTATTGTATATACTTTGAAAATTGATTTTACAATATCAAAATATAATTTATACTTTTTGTCTTTTCTGTTATGGTAATCCTGGGAACATTGTAAACATAAGAACTGCTACTACAGTTCCAATAATCGGCGTTAAAACAGTTACCCAGAATATTGGCATATAAGCATCCTTATGTGATTCATTACATAGACCATTTGTTACAGTAACAATATAACCATTGTGTGGAAGTGAATCTAATGCTGCTGACGAAATTGCCATAGTTCTAGTTAATGCTGCAGCAGAGACACCCTTAGCTAAAAATACTGGTCCAAGAAGTGGAGCCGCAATTCCAAGTCCACCGGAAGCTGATCCACAGATACCCGCAATAACTGTAGTTCCAACTGCAGCCCCTGCAATAGGAGGTCCAGGAATATTAGTCATGGCATTAACTATGAAGTCAAAACCAACTGCTGATTTTACAACTGAACCAAATGCTACTACAGCACAAGTATTACATATTGCTACTACTGTAGTTTTACATGCATCACCAACATGGCCAACTATTTTTGCATTATCTTGATATTTATTTAACAATAAATATACTAATAAAGCTCCAATAAATACTCCTACCTCAATTGGTACTATTGCTTGTCCATTAATTTTCACATTAATTATTAAGATTGATACTATTAATGGAATTAACGCAATTAGACCATTAGGACCATTTTCTCTCTTAGAATTAGTTGTTGCTACTTCATCAAATATATCTGATTCATGTGCTATAAAATGCCCACCATTGGCTTTTTCTTTTGAAACCATCTTGTATAAAATGGTGCTTCCAACTATAAACATTACTGCACATGATATAAATCCATTTACTGCTCCAGCCATAATATCTGTCCCTAATGTTGAAGCTGGAATAATATTATGAATCTGAGGTGCCCCTGGTGCAACCATAGCAAAAGTTGAACATCCAAAAGTCAAGGCTGCTGGTATAAATCGTCGTGGCAAATCAGCTTCTTTAAAAATTTCTAAAGCTATCGGAAACACTGCAAAGCTTACAACGAAAACGCTTACTCCTCCATAAGCTAATATTCCACAAGCTATTGGAATAGAAAGTAATGCTTTATCCTTACCAATCCATCTTACAATCATCTTAGCAATAGATTTTGCTCCACCAGTAATCTCCATTATTTTTCCCATTAAGGTACCTGTTAGGAAAATAAAGAAATTTGCCTGAAGAAATTCAACAAATCCTGTCATATAATCCACCTTAAGTGCATCATACACATTTAAATTCCCTGTTATAGCAACTAATAATGAACATACAATTGCTATTATAAAAATATTTACTCCCTTCATAACCATTACAACTAGAAGGGATAGGGCCATGATAATCCCTACTAAACTTATAATTACTCCCGTATTCATAAATTAACTCCTTTTAAAATTAAACTATATGTATTTTTTCACGAAATTTAGATTTTGAATATATTCTATATTTGTTCTAATTTTAGTTATAATAATTACTTATTTTCAAAAATCGGTTTTCTCTTTTCTATAAATGCATCCATGCCTTCTTGCTTATCTCTTGTAGCAAAAGTTAAGCCTGCAATATCTTTCTCTAGTTCAAGAGCATTTTTTAAATCCATATTTATCCCTTTATTAATAGCAACTTTTGCATATCTTATTGCTATTGGTGCTTTTTCAACTATTTGGTTCATCATCTTAATTGTCTCTTCTAAAAGCACATCACTTGGAACCACTTTATTAATAAGACCAATAGATTTAGCTTCTTCTGCATTTACTTGCCTTCCTGTAAAAATTAATTCCTTGGCTATCCCAGTTCCAACAAGTCTTGATAATCTTTGAGTTCCACCAAAACATGGAATGACTCCTAAATTAACTTCAGGTTGTCCAAATATAGCCTTTTCTGATGCAATTCTAATGTCACAACTCATAGCAAGTTCACATCCACCACCTAATGCATATCCATTAACTGCTGCTATTACTGTTTTCTCAAGAGCTTCAATTTTATCAAAAATCCCTTGGGCATAACCTGCATATTTTCTGCCTTCTTCACTTTTATAGTTCTGCATCTGACGTATATCAGCTCCAGCTACAAAAACTTTACCTTCTCCAGTAATAATAACTCCTAATATTTCCTCCTTTTCTGATACTACATCAATAACTTGAGATAATTCTCTAAGAGTGTCATTGTTAAGAGCATTTAAAGCTTTAGGTCTATTTATAGTAATAACACAGACTTTATCCTTAACTTCCACCTTAAGATTTTTCAAATTTTCCATTACAAATCCCATCATATTCCTCCCATTATGCATTGTTATTTTTTCTACATTTCTTGTTAATATATAATAGCAAGTTCTACGCCAACTTATATTAAATTCCTTTATTTTTGTTAAAAAATTATTTTTTTTGATAAAATAAACAAAATGTACATAAATTTCACTTAATTTTTAATCATTTTTAACTTTAGAATTGATTAAATTATAATTCACTAAAGAATTTTTATCCAACAAAACCTATAAAACCATATTTTTGTCTCATTTTCGAGAAAATACTTAAAAAACACAGTCTCATTTTTGAGAATGCAGTCTCATTTTTGATATTTTCATTAAAATAGTTTAAGTTGTATATCCATAAGTTTATTTGCACTAAGTTTATTTGCACTCTAGTAAAAGAGTCTTTATTTAACATATTAGGTAGTTTATTTTCTATTAATTTAAATTGTTAATACTTTAGTTTAATACATCTATGTATATGTTCCAATAGTATAAATTTTTTAACGAAAATAGGAAAAACCACAAAGACTTAATGTCTAAATAGTTTTTCCTATCTTAAATACTCCTGATAATTTTAGATTTGATTTATAATGTTGATTTAATCTTTTATTTGATATTATTCTAAAGTTAAATAACTCCACTCTCTTTTAACTCATTTATTTTTACACCATCAAACCCAAGCCAGCTATTATAAATCTCCTCATTACTTTCACCTAAAGATGGTGCTGGTACATTAATTTGAGCTTTTGTTGTCATAAGCTTAACTGGATTTCCATTGACTTTCATATCTCCTATAATAGGATGTTTAATATCTACAATCATTTCTCTTGCCTTTGCAATATGTTCATTTGTTGTAACATGACCGAGGTCATATATAGGAGCAGCAGGAACTCCTGCTTTCGATATTAAATCAACAGCTTCTTCTATTGTATAGTTGATAGACCATTTTTCTATCTCTGGTTTGAGAGATGCATGGTTTTCGCAACGGTTAAGATTTGTATTAAACCTTTCATCTATTAAAAGGTCTTCTCTAAAAAGAACCTTCTTACATAAATTTTCAAAAAGTTTATCATTACCACAACCTATTACAAAGTTACCATCGCTTGCTTTAAAAGAATCATAAGGATAAGCTGAGGCATATCTATTTCCCATAAGTTCAGGTTGACCTGAATCAAAATATCTCTGTATACCAGTTTCAAGAGATGATACAACAGAATCAACGAGGGAAACATCTACTCTTTGCCCTTTTCCTATTATCTTTCTAGCATTAAGTGCTGCAAGTATACCAATAGTTAAATTCATTCCACCCAATACATCTCCCATAGCATTACCTACTCTTGTTGGTTCTCCTCCTTCAGTTCCTGTTATACTCATAAGACCACCCATTGCTTGTGCAATAATATCATATCCTGGACGCTCTGAATATGGCCCATAACATCCAAAGCCTGATACAGCTCCATAAATTATTTGATTGTTCACTTTAGCTAGCTCATCGTAACCCAATCCTAGCTTTTCCATAACACCTGGTCTATAATTTTCTACTACAACATCAGCTTGCTTTACCATATCTAAAAATATCTTCTTGCCTTTTTCTGACTTAAGATTTAAAGTTACACCTTTCTTATTTCTATTTATATTTGCATAATATAGACTCTCTCCATTTACAAAAGGTCCAAAACCTCTTGTATCATCACCTTTTTTTGGTACTTCTATTTTTATAACATCAGCCCCAAAATCAGCCAACATCATTGTGCAATATGGCCCTGCAAGAACTCTAGTAAGGTCAAGTACTTTTATATTACTTAATGCTCCCTTTTTCATAACTATACCCCCAATTTATATTATATTACTCAATATTAAAAGTTGAGTTTAATAACAAATTCTCCGATTATCGAAATTAATGCATTATATGTGCTATTCCATTAAAAAATAGAACTGATACTACTGCAATAACCAATAGTCCAACTGCACTCATAATGAAAAGTTGAACAAACACCTTATTTTGTTCTTCTTTATTGAAGTCTTTTTTACTTGACCCCATAGCTGCCAAAATCAATGCACCACCAGTAGAAAGTGGACTTACACCAGCAAGAGAACCACCCACACCAACTGCTGCAATAAGTGCTAGTGGGTCTACTCCTCCAACTGACTTAGCTATATCAACACACATAGGCATCATGGTTGGATACACTACTGCTAATGCTGAACTAACCATAGACATAAGCCCTGCTGAAATACTCATAATTGGGGTAGCTGTTTTACTATTCATTAATGATGACAATGCATTACTCATTAAATCAATCCCTCCTGCTGCGTCTACGATTGTCATCATTGCACCTACTCCAAGTACCATTACTATCGTGCTCCATGGAATTGCTTTGATACATTCTCCATCTTCAGCAATATTGAAAAGAAGAAGTACAGCTGAAACTGAAAAAGCTGCAAGTCCAACATTCATATCAAAGATTATGATAAAAGCAATCATAACCACTATACTTATCAGAGAAATTATCTGCTTTACATTAAATTTTTCTATTTCCTTACTATTTATAACATTTATAGGCTTTTTAAGTTTATATCCTTTAAAAATTATAAACAATACTATTGAAAATACAATTGTTGAAAGAGTCTGACAAGCTAAAACAGCAGGCATAACATTTTCAATTCCAACTCCCTCTGCAACAGTTGTTATGATTTGACCTTCTGGAGTAATAGGAGTCATACGTCCTGCCATTAATCCACATTCACCTATAAGTGCAAGCATCACAGGATTATAACCAACAGTTATTGCTACAGGAACAGCCATTGCAGGAATAATTGCAAGTGCTGGGATTGCTCCAGGCCCAACACCAGCAACAACAAATCCTGCTATAAAAACCGCTATAGGTATAAGCCAAACACGTTTACCTGAAGCAGCTACAATTTTTTCTGCAACAAGCTTCAATGCTCCTGTTGAATTCACTATTGCAAAAAGTAATGTTATACCAACAAGCGTAGTAAACATTGAGTTACTTATAGCTCCATAAAGATCTTTATCATCCATACCAAAAATTCTAACAGCTATAACACCAATAGCTAAAGCTAAAATACCTGCATTATTCTTACGTACAAATGCAAGAATAATAACTCCTAAGAATAAAAGTAAAGCTATAACATCCATACTAATCCCCTCAATTCTTTTATTTATTTTATTAATCGATATACTTTATTAATAGATATGTTTCGTTAATCAATAGGACTGACAATTAGAACTCTCAGACTTTATATTTACATGATGACCACTATATACACCATTTACATAACTCATCTGATACTTTGATAATTCAAGAAGTTTAACAAAATCAACGCCTGTATCATACCCCATGCGTTCGAGCATGTATACTAAATCTTCAGTTGCAGTATTTCCAGATGCTCCAGGAGCAAAAGGACATCCTCCTAATCCTCCAAGTGTAGACTGCACAGTGGTAATTCCGCATTCAATAGCAGCAAGAGTATTAACCATCCCCATATTTCTAGTGTCATGAATATGTACCTGCCATCTGCACTCTGGCAAAGCTTCAACTAGTGCACTAATAGTATCTCTTACTTGTTTAGGGTCGGCAATGCCTATTGTATCTGCTAGGTTTATCTCTCTGATACCGTTTTCCCAAAGACGTTTGGCAAATGCTATGGCATCTTCAATTTTTGGCAAACCTTCAAAGGGACATCCAAATACAGTAGCCATTCCAATACATATATTCATATCTGGATAAGTACTCATTATTTTTTTAAGCTCATCAATAGACTCTTCATGAGTACGATTTATATTTTTCTTGTTATGGGTTTCACTCAAAGAAATAACATAAGATATATCTCTTATACCACACTCCCATGCAACTTTAGCTCCATATAAATTTGGAACTAATGCATAAAGTTTCACATCAGGATAATTTTTTACACAGTAAGTTGCTACTTCCTTTGCATCTTTCATCTGAGGTATTGCTTTTGGGCTTACAAATGAACTAATTTCAAGCTGTTTAATCCCAGATGAAATAAGACCATCAATAATCTTAAGTTTTTTATCAGTATCTAAAAATTCCTTCAGATTTTGAAATCCATCTCTAGGACCAACTTCAAATATATTTACCTTACTCATTTCTTTTCCCCCTTTTTACAGTCACATAACAAGCTAGCATTGTATGTTCCTGCTTAACTTTGCTTAATTTGACTTAATTAATAAGCTTATTTAAGCATATTATAATCCTATAAACTAAATTCTGTCAACATAATCTGCCAACATAATAATAAATTTTTTAAAATTTATTTATTCTAGACATGTAAAATATACGTGTTGTAGAATATTGTTCTTTAGTTGAATATATGTTAAGATTATTGATATAAGCAAATTTAAGCAACTACTCAAGGAGGATTTTATCATGGCAACAATCAAAGATATCGCAAAGGACTGTGGCCTTTCTTCAGCAACTGTCTCGTATGTCTTAAGTGGTAAAGGAAATGAGCGTAGAATTCCACTACAGACACAAGAACTTGTATTAAATTCAGCAAATCGGCTTGGATATAAACGCTCTACTCCTATTAAACACAACAATATTCAAATAGCATTTTATTGGCAAGATGCAGGATTTGAGTTGGCATCAACTAATATATTTCAAGCAATAAACCACATAGTTTCTTTAGAACATTTAAATATAAATATCATAATACGACCTTACAGTGTTGGCCATCTATGTAATGATGAATATCTTTTTTCAAATAATTATTATGATGGAGTTGTTTTAACAGGTATCAATGCTGATGACATAGAGTATCTATTAAAAAATAAACCTAAAATTCCTGTAGTTGTTGTAAATCGTGAAATACCTGGTTTTTCAAGTGTTTCTATTGATAATGAAGAAACAGGTCGTATAGCAGCTTTACATGCTATCCAAAATGGTAAAAATGATATTGCTGTTGTATTCAACCCAACATCCTTCACATGCATGACCTTGAGAGGTAAATCTTTTTTAAAAACATGTAAGGAACATGGAGTACAGTTATCAGACTCTATATATTATTGTTCTAATAAAATAGATAGTGGATACGATATTGCTCAGAAAATGCTTGCAAAAAATTCACTAAAAAAAGTAATTTTCTGTAATCATGACGTGGTAGCTCTTGGTATGATGAATGCATTTAATGAATCGGGAATTGTAATTGGAGAGGATGTTCAAATATTTGCAGCAAGCAATGGTCCTGCACGACTAATGGCAAGAAGTATTCCTCCTTTGACAGTTATAGATTTGAAGATGGAAGAGACAGCAGAGCGTAGTCTTAGGATGATTATTGATATAGTAACTGGTCGTATAAGCGGTATTCAGCAACAGATGATATACCCATCAATTATTTATAGGCAATCAAGTCCTGCTCAGAACTTACTTTAAAATTCTTAACTTATAAATACATTACAGCTATCTTCCATACACAAAAAAACACCTCTAACCCATGTTCACATATTATTTATGCAGACATAGTTTAGAGGTGTATATGTTCATTTTAATAATTACTTATTTTATGAAATTTATCACATAGTAAAATTAATGTAATAATTACAAATCTCAATGTGATATAATATTTATTCTACTTCCCAGTTATGGTAGATATCTTGAACATCATCATCTTCTTCAAGCATATCAACTAATTTATTCATCATTTTTAGATGAGATTCTTCTGTTAAAACAGTTGTAGTTTGAGGTATCATCTTTACATCAGCAGATATAAATTCATACCCTTTTGCTTTTAATTCATCACGAACACTAGAAAAATCTTCTGGTGTAGTTATTATTTCATAACCATCTTCTTCTGTTATAAAGTCTTCAGCACCTGCTTCTAATGCAACATCCATTAATTCTTCCTCTGAAACGCCATCTCCTGCACCAACTAATATTTGTCCTTTGTTATCAAACATAAAAGACACACATCCAGTAGTTCCTAGGTTTCCTCCGTTTTTATCAAAATAGTATCTTACATTACCAGCAGTTCTATTTTTATTGTCAGTTAAAGTCTCTACTATAACAGCAACCCCACCAGGTCCATATCCTTCATAAACTATAGTTTCATAGTCTTCTCCAGCACCTGCCCCTGCACCTTTAGCAACAGCTCTATCTATATTATCATTTGGCATATTATCTGCCTTAGCTTTTTCTATAGCTGTTTTTAATGCTGCATTATATTCTGGGTCTGCACCACCTTCTTTAGCTGCAACGGCTATTGCTCTAGCATGTTTCGTAAATATTTTTGCCCTTTGAGCATCTTGTTTACCTTTTCTATTAATTATATTTCCTATACGTCCCATATTTCCACTCCTTAATACGTACAATTAATTATTCTAACCTTTATCACTTGTAAATTTTATCACAAATCCTGAAAATAGTAAATTAGAACTTAGGAGGTTGTGCAGGCGTTTTTCTCTTGTGTTCACTTATTCTATGAAGTCTTTCTATTATCTCTTGGTCTCTTTGAGGAACTTCATCTAATCTACCTTCTAATACAGCATCTATCATATTGTAAGTAGTTCCCATTTCATTTTCATCTGTTTGTCCTTCCCAAAGACCTGCTGAAGGAGCTTTATTTATTAAATCTTCATGAACACCAAGTTCTTTTGCCCATTCATATACTTCAGCTTTAGTTAAATTTGCAATTGGTAAAATATCAACTCCACCATCACCAAACTTAGTAAAGTATCCAGTGTGTATTTCTGCAGCATTATCTGTACCAACAACTAAGTATCCTAGATTGTTAGCAATTGTGTAAATAGTACTCATTCTTACTCTTGCTCTTAAGTTTGCATCTGTCATTTTTAAATATTCTTCTCTATATAAATGTTTCTCTTTTAAATTTCCTACTACCATGTCTAATATAGCACTTTGTGGTTCTATAAGGTCTAAATCAAGATATTCTATATCACATCCTTCTATAACCTTAAGTGCATCTTCTCTATCTTGAGGATTACTTTTTATGCTCATTATAACTCCCATAGAGTTTTCTGGAAAAGCTTTTTTAATTAAATTAGCAACTACTGCTGAATCAATTCCTCCAGATACACCAACAATTAATCCTTTTGCATTTGCCTCATTAACTTTATTTTTAAGCCATTCTACAGTTTTGTCTATTTGTATTTTTATATTTGACATCATTATCTCCTCTCAATTTACTACTTTGTTTTAATATATTATACCATATATTAATATGTTGTTTTAACATGTTTTTTTTTATGCAAATTTAAGCAAAAATGAAGGATTATATTTAATATTATTTTATATAAATATAATTTGCCTATTTTGGTAAAACTATTTCAGAAGGTGGTTTTTATGAAAAATACTAATAACTTAAAGAAAAAATATTTTGATTTCAATATAAAAAATACGATAATTGGAGTATTTACAGGATTTATAAATGGGGTATTTGGCTCTGGAGGTGGTACTCTTTTAGTACCAATACTAAATGATATTGTGAAGGTAGAAGAACATAAATCTCATGCAACAGCTCTTTCTATAATAATTTTCTTGACAACAGCAAGTTCTGTTTTATATGTTTCTAAAGGAACTTACGATATTAACTTAACAATAAAAGTTGCAGCAGGAAGTATTGTTGGCGGCATTATAGGGGCTAAATTACTAAATAAAGTTACTGGAAAGTTTCTTAGAATTTCTTTTGGATTAATTATGATAATTGCAGCATTAAGGATGGTGTTTTAATGTTATTTGCTTTAATTGGATTTTTTGCAGGAATTATTGGAGGAATGGGAATGGGTGGTGGAACTATTCTTATTCCTGCTCTCGTTTTACTTGCTGGTATAGATACTAAAATAGCACAGAGTGTCAACTTACTTTCATCCATACCTATGACACTTATAGCACTGGCTATACATATCAAAAATAAAAACGTAGTTTTCAAATTAGTTATCCCAATAGCTGTATTTGGAGTGTTAGGAGCTATATTTGGTTCACTATTAGCTAATTATTTGTCTTCTGATATATTGAAGAAAATATTTGGAGTGTTTTTACTTTTAGTTGGTTTATTTGAAGTTAAAAAAGGATTCTGTGCAAAGTCTGATAAAAGCCATTAAATTATTTTAATATAAATTAATGGCTTTTATTTTCTATATAACTATTCTATTTTTATGTTTTTATTTTCTATATTGCTATTCTACTTTTTTACTTTTAGGTTAAATTACAGTAAGATTTTTATATTAAAATTTCTCCATCCTGTTCAGATAAATAAAATTCTTCTCCTAAAACTATCTTCCCTGTTCCACTTGTTATATCAATCATTTTCTCTGATAGTTTTTCCACATCTTCTAACTTTGAATATACTATTATCTCAACATTATCCTCATATATGGTATCTTTTATAAAGTACCCTAAATTCATCAGTTCATTTTGTACCTTTCCAAGTTGAGTATAATCTATCTTAACTTTAACTTCTTGGTACATTACCTTACTAATTATTTTTCCAGACTCTAAGCCTAACTTAGCACCTTTTGTATAAGCTCTAACCAGACCACCTGCACCTAATTTTATACCACCAAAATACCTAGTAACAACTACTACTACGTCTCTCAAGTCCTCTTTTTTTATGACTTCTAATGTTGGTATCCCTGCTGTTCCCTGTGGCTCTCCATCATCACTATACCTTTGTATATTCATATTTTGTCCAACTGTATAAGCCCACACATTATGATTTGCATCTTTGTGTTTTTTCTTTATTTCATTTATAAATTCTACTGCTTCTTCTTCACTTTGTATAGGCTTAGCATATCCAATAAAAACAGATTTTTCAATTGTTATCTCATCTGTTCCAAATTCGTGTAATGTCCTATAATTACTCATTATAACTCCTCCTATTTTTGTCATTTGCTAAAATATATCTTTATTTATAAAAATTACTCCGCTTAAAATGTAAATAGAATTTTTAGTATTCATTTTGTTAACATTATAAGTCAATTATATAATAAAATCACACGATTTTTAATTTTTATTTTTAATATAATTTATTGAGACATAAATCAATATAATTTATTAATATACAATATAATTTATTAATATACAATATAATTTATTAATATACAAATCAGATAAACTATAAAGTATACACTTCTAAAACTTGGAATTAAAAAAGGAAGGGTCTAACCCTTCCTCAAAATTCTATAAATTCACTACTAGTTTGCTGGAACATCGTCGCCCTCTGAAACTAATTTCTTTAATTCTTTAAACTTTTTATAAGATACTTCAACTAAAGCTTGCTCTTTATGATGTGACAACATTTCTAAAGCATCTTTTATCTTGTAAAATCCACCTTCTTGGAATTCAGGAGCAAGTACACATTCAGTATTACAAGCTTCCATAACATACCACATTATCGCATTACAAACTTCTTGTTGTCTACTTCTTGAGAAAAATTCATACATAGTATCGCCAGCTACATCTATCATTTTAGCATCTATGCCAGTTTCTACTTTAACTCTTTCAACAGCACTTTCATATGGAAGTCCTCCTCCAAGTATCTTTCCTTTTGGAAGTGTCCATTCACCTCTATCATTTTTTACAATAAGTACTTTATTAGCATAAAACACTACTCCACCTGCACAACGTCTTACTATCATTTGAAACCCCTCCCATTAATTTATTAATTACCTTGTTAAACTCCATAAATAAATCATTAAGTAAACAAATTACTTTAATAAAAAATCACTTTTTCAAATTTGATAATGCTTTAATGGCTTCATCATAAGCTCTAAGCACGTACTCTTTTTCAAAATTCTTATTCTTATCTTTTAACTGCTGTAAAATCTTTAAACTGTTTTCATCTCCTAATTTTGAAAGAGCTTTTGCACAATATTGTCTAGTTTGTGCATTTTTATCGTAGAGACCTTTTTGCAAAACTTCTCTACTACTTGGTGACTCAATCTTTCTTATTGCTGAATAAGTTATTCTTCTAATATCTGAGTGTCTGTGGTTTGTGAGCTGATGGAGTAACTTCAAAAACCTATCATCTCTTAGCTCACCTGTTGCCCAAATTAAAACAATCAAATCTTCAGCATTTTTTTCTACAAGGATTCTTTTGAAAACCTTTCTCTTAAAGTATACCATTTTTTCGTCATCTAAGCTATCCATAAAATCAAGTCTCTTAATTTTATCTAATTCTAAAAATTTATCTAAAATATCCTTAGATGCCTCAAAATCATCTTTTTGTATTTCTTTTATCTTCAACTTTGCTTGTATAAGTTGCTCACTTGCTTCAACATTTGAAATATTTCTAATTTTACTAATTTGAGATACTGTTTTAGATTCTTTGTAAAGAAGATAGGTTATAAAATAATCTTCAAGATTATCTATATTTTCCCAATTTATATCCATATCAAACCTATTTTTCTAATATGTACTCTCTATAGATATTAAAATCTTCTTCATCTAAATTTACATCTAATGTTATACCATTTTCCCCATACTCAAAATTCTCCACATTGTATTTATCTTTTATTCTACTAAATATATCACCTCTTTCATAAGGTAACATCAAACTTACTGAATAAGTATTTTCCATTAAAGCAATTTCTATCATATTTAATAGCTTATCCATATTTATGCCTTGTTTTGCAGATATATACACAATATCTTCTTGACTCTTAGGATATATATCTAACTCTAACTTATCTACTTTATTGTATACAAGTATATGTTTTTTATCATTTGCACCAAGTTCTTTTAATACACCCTCAGTTGTACTTTTTTGCAATTCATAACTAGTATTAGTTGTGTCAATTACATGTAAAATTAAATCTGCATATTGTACTTCTTCTAGTGTAGCCTTAAATGCCTCTACTAAATCATGGGGAAGTTTACTGACAAATCCAACAGTATCTACTACTAAAAATTCTTTTTTATTTGGCAAAAGAGCTTTTCTTAAAGTTACATCTAAAGTTGCAAAAAGCATATCTTTTACAAAAACTTCTTTTTCTTGTTCATAATCCTTGTGTGTCTTTATTAATTCGTTTAGTAAGGTCGATTTTCCTGCATTTGTATACCCAACAAGTGCAACAATTGGTATATTTGATTTTAAACGCTTAACTCTTTGTGTCTCTCTATTCTTTTTTACCTCTTTAAGTTCACGTCTTATATCTGCTGCTTTATTAAGTATATGTCTTTTATCTACTTCTAACTTTTGTTCTCCAGGCCCTCTAGTTCCAATTCCTGCACCTGTTCTACTCATCTCACCACCCATTCCATAAAGTCGTGGTAATCTGTATTTTAATTGTGCTAATTCAACCTGTAATTTACCTTCTTTACTAAGTGCTCTTTGAGCAAATATATCTAAAATTAAGGTAGTTCTATCTATTACTTTTTTTCCAACAACATTTTCAATATTCCTAATTTGAGCGCCAGATAATTCGTCATTAAAAATTACTAAAGTAGCATCTAATGATTCACTATATGCTCTTATTTCCTCTACCTTACCTTTTCCTATATAATAAGCTGCATCAACAGCTTGCTTATTTTGAATTAAGCTACCTACAACCTCTGCACCAGCAGCTTTCGCTAATTCTTTTAGCTCTTCCATGGATTCATTAGTGTCTATATCATCACTTTTTTTAATTATTGTTGTCAAATTTAGACCTACAAGAAGTGCTCTTTCTTGAATTTCTTTCACTTAATCACCTCATTTTTTGTTATAAAGCATAATATAATTGTATTAAACACTTACATTATTTATCTATTTACTAATTATACCATTAATAATATGATTAATAATACTATATTATCAACTATTAAATAAGAATATTTAGTATAATTATATTATCACCAAAATCTTATATACTTATAAAAGATTTGATATTTTATTTAAATTAGGAGGAAAATATGGGCGAAAATTATAAATTTTTTAATCACAAAGATTGTGAGTTTTTCCCTTGTCATAAAACGAATAAACCAAAAGAATTTAACTGTTTATTTTGCTATTGTCCTTTATATGCTTTAGGAGAAAATTGTGGAGGAAACTTTAAGTACACAGAGAAAGGCATTAAAGACTGCAGTAGCTGTATGCTACCTCATAAAAAAGATAATTATAATTATATTATGGGAAAATTTCAAGACTTAGTTAAAATTACTTGCAAAAAATAATTTTTTTATTAAAAATAGCTATGTATAAATATTTATTGACTACTTTTAGTCTAAATAGTATTACATAGCTATTTTTATTGTATAAGTTTTAATTTATATCGTTCTACCTTATATCTTTCTACTTTTAAATAATTTACATAATTTATACATTGCAGAAAGCAACATACTTACTGCAAAAATCAATATCAAAATCATCAGTCCAGCATGAAAGAAAAATTCTTCTGGAAGCATATTTATAACTGGGTCTAAGTCAGGATTAAATATCCAATAATCATTTCTAAATAATAATTTATGAAAAATAATAAATGATTTTTCAAAATTCAACAAAATAGGAAGTGCCAACACTACTGGCATGATTATCAATGTCATTGATGTAGTTTTTAGTAGTTTTATATTTTTATTTTTTACACTTAATATAATTCCTATCAAAGAAATTATCATTAATAACTTAGATAATTTATTGATATTTTGAAATATATTTCTCACTTCTTCAAAATGTATTTTCCCTTCTGGAGAAGATTCTAATGTTGGTAACTTAAACTCAGATACATCCTTACTTAGGTTGTAATCTATTAAGTAATCATAATTTAATTTTATATTATCTTTAGATAAACCAGATAACTCTGATATGTTTAAATAATCAATATCAAAATAATAAAGTTGTTTAAATCCAACAGTAAAATTAATAGCACTTACTATTATAACTATACTGATACACACTGAAAAAATTATATTTAGAAACTTTTTCATGAAATCCCCCCAGTAATAAATTAAATCACTACACGATTTTAGTTGTAAAATCTTCTATATTCCATACATCATCTACAATGTCTGAATAGAATTCTGGTTCATGACATACCAAAAGAACTGTTCCCTTAAATTCTCTGATAGCTTTCTTCAATTCATCTTTTGCCTCAACATCTAAGTGATTTGTAGGCTCGTCTAGTACTAAGAAGTTTATATTTTTTAGCATTACTTTACAAAGTCTAACCTTTGCAGCTTCTCCACCACTTAGTACTCTCATTTGACTAGTTATATGCTCATTTGTAAGTCCACATTTTGCAAGAGCCTGTCTAACCTCAAAGTTTGTAAGCCCTGGGAATTCACTCCAAATTTCATCCATAGGTGTATTACTATTTTCTCTTGAACTCTCTTGTTCAAAATATCCAAGCTCCAAATAATCACCTAGCTTAACACTTCCTTCAAATGGTTTTATTATTCCAAGTAAAGTCTTTAATAAAGTAGATTTTCCAATACCATTCATCCCTTTTAAAGCAATCTTCTTTCCTCTTTCTAAATGGAAGTTAAGTGGCTTTGTTAATGCTTCATCATAACCTAAAACTAAGTCTTCCGTTTCAAAAATTATTTTACTTGCTGCTCTGGCATCTTTAAAAGAGAAAGTAGGTTTTATCTTTTCCTTTGGTCTTTCTAGTATTTCCATCTTATCTAGTTGCTTTTGTCTACTATTAGCCATTCCTCTTGTTGCAACTCTAGCTTTATTTCTGGCTACAAAATCTTCTAATCTCTTTCTTTCTTCAACTTGTTTATCATAAGCTTGCTCTTCTTGACGTTTCTTTATATCATTCAGTCTTACAAATTCATCGTAATTACCTTTATATCTATTTAACTCACCATTTTCCATATGATATATTACATTACAAGTATTATTTATAAAGTCAATATCATGTGATACTAGAACAAAACTGTTTTCATATTCCTGAAGATACCTAGTAAGCCATGTTATATGTTCCTCATCTAAATAGTTTGTAGGCTCGTCCAGTATAAGAATAGTTGGATTTTCAAGTAAAAGTTTAGTCAGAAGTACTTTTGTTCTTTGACCTCCACTTAAATCAGTTACATCCTTATCAAGACCAATTTCTCCAAGACCAAGACCATTTGCAACTTCTTGTATCTTTGCATCTATCATATAAAAACCACTATTTTCAAGTATAGTTTGTATCTCTGCTGTTTCTTCAAGAAGCTTACTCATCTCATCATCACTAGCTTCTCCCATTTTGTCGTACATAGCAATCATTTCTTGCTCTAAATCAAACATATGCTTAAAAGCTTCTCTAAGCACTTTTCTTATACTTTTACCTTTACTTAATACTGTATGTTGGTCTAAGTAACCTACTGTAGCTCTTGAAGACCATTTTATATTTCCAGCATCAGGCATAAGCTTTTTCGTTATTATATTTAAAAAACTCGATTTTCCTTCTCCATTAGCGCCAACTAGTGCAATATGTTCACCTTTTCTAAGTCTAAAGGATACATTTTCTAATATTGTTCTTGCACCAAATCCGTGGCTTACGTTTTCTACTACTAGCATTTTAACACCTCTCAAAAAAATTTTACACATTCTATACTATAATATATTCTTTTGAAAGTTAAATCAAGTATTACCAATATTTTTAGTTATATTTACAACAATTTAACCAAAAATAAACTTCATCATTATATTATGTAAAATAAAAAATAGATACTTTCATCAATAATAGAACTTATTTATCGACTAAAAAAGCACATGCATGCTATAATTTCTTTGTAGCCTGTTTAATCTTGAAATTATAAAATGGTTTCTGATTTGTTCTCAAATAAACAAAATTTATTATGAACAGTAATATAAAATTGTGACATAATACAAATCATTTGATATTTATAAATACAATTATTAGAATGGAATAAAACCGATTTACATTTGCTTGCTTTAGGCGATAAGTTGGTACTACAGGTTATTTATCTAAACGGAGGTGAGAAATAGTTATGAAACAGAAAAAATATTTCATTATTATGTATATTATTTATGCATTGCCAATTCCTTTTTCTCTAATAACATGGATTGGAACTATCATTTCTGTTGCTGATTTAGGAATGGTAGACTGGAAAATTTTCAGTGAACTTATACAATCTGTGATTGCTTTAGTTACTATGCTACTTGCTGGTTTATATCCTGTCTCATATATTATTTCATTAATCAAAACTCGTAATAGTAAAAAGTTTTCTTTATTTAGTTTTCTTCCTATAATACACATAATTCTTTTTGTTGTTTTCTTCTTTTTTTGGTCTTTTCTTAATAAAGTATATCAAATTTAAATTCTTCCTAAATCTTATCTAACCTTACAAAACCATATAGTTGGGATTTATTGTGAAAATATAGGTCATATGTGTAAATGTCTATCTGTCCATTTAATGTAGATTTGTAAGCTCTTATACAAACAATTATGTAGCCTTGCAATTTGCTTTTTCACTATTTTTTGAATAAAAAATAGAGATAAAAATTAGGAAAATAATACCAACCTAATTTTTTCTCTATTCACGTTTTATTTAAAATACTCATCTAATCCATCTGCCACACATTGCATCATTTTTCTTTGATATTCTGGATTTGACATCATTTGGTCCTCATTATAATTGCTCATAAATCCCATCTCTACTAATACAGCTGGCACTTTTGACCAGTTAAATCCAGTCAAATCTCCTCTTTGAACAATTCCATTTATTTGTATTCCAGCTTGTTCCATGTTTGTTTTGATGAATTCTGCACATCTATTACTATCTTCATATATAGGAGCTGTATATTTTCCATCCTTCTCAGGAACTAATATAGATGCACCAGTCTTTGAAGAATTATTTAAACTATCTGCATGTATTCTTACAACCATATCTGCTTTTTTCTCATTAGCAAGTATCGCTCTTTCTGAGTTACTTATATTTACATCATGTGTTTCTCTAGTCATTATTACATTGTAACCTTTAGATTCTAATATATTTTTTAAAACTACAGATGCTTCAAGATTTAAAACATACTCTGCTTTCTTTGTGGCTATACCTTCTGTTCCTGAAGATACTCTTGCTTTTTGAGATGAAGAACCTGGAGCTACTGGTTCTAAATTACTATCTCCTTTTCCTTGATGCCCTGGGTCTATACAAATTAAAAACTTTTTATTTTTTTGAGTTTCTGTTTTACTATCTGATTTATTATCCTCTGACTTATTATCATTTTTGCTTTTTGAATTTGATTTATTTTCATCTTTATCTTTTATATTTTTATTTTCATCTTTATCTTTATCTGTTTTTTCATTTTTAGTAGTACCTGAATTAATTAAATTTGTTGTCTTGTAAAAATTGGTAACTGGATTTGATGTTCCTATAATTATAATTCCCATGGCAATTATACAAGTAACTAACAATCTATATTTTTTCATCTTTTGCTCCTTTCAATGATAGACAGCTATTATCTATTTTAAATTTATATGAATATGTATCTATTTTATCATATACCTTGTTTAATTTATTTATTTTTATGAAAACTAAGGTGTTATTGAGTCAGTTTTCCAAGCATCAAAAACTGATTCTTGAGCAACATAATATTGAGGCAGCAAGAAAATTTCAATTTTATTATTAAAATATTTTAATAAGAAAGAGGTATTCTATGCAATTTAAAAATTTTTATTTTAAAGATAAAGCTTTAAGTAAAAGAAATAACTTAGCTAAGTCTAAATTTACAATTGTTTTAACATTTTTATTTTTATTATATTTTTTCTCAAATAATTTAATTTATGCACAAAATTTACAAAAAAGTGAACCTCAATATTTAATACCTATAGGAAATGTTCTTCAAATTGATGCAGAACTAAAAAATATCATTGTTAGAAGTCCTGGTGAAGCATCTCCATTTAGATTAGGTGATGCTATAATCAAAGTAAACAATATAGAAGTTGATGGATATAGTGATTTTGCTAATACACTAAATGCTTTACCAGAAGAAAAACCAGTTTCTATTTTATTAAATAGAGGTGGTCAACTTTTAACAATGAAAACAACTAAACACATATTAGAAAAAATTAGTTTTAATAACTTACTTTCTGGATTTGCTACTTTGACTTATATCAATCCAGAAACCTCAGAATTCGGTGCTGTAGGTCACCCAATAAGTGTTGGTAATTCAAGAAAAATACCTATAAAATCAGGTTCAATTTCTACAACTAAACATCTTGATATAGAAAAATCTTATCGAGGTAGTGTTGGATGTATAAATGCAAAAAGAGAAAATATTATTGGTAGTTTTACGGAAAACACTGACTTTGGAATAAGAGGTCAAATTAATAATTTTGATATTTCTAGCTTAAAAAAATATAAAGTAGCTTCATTGAATGAAGTTAAACTAGGAAAAGCTCAAATAATTTTACAAAACAACTTTAATGAATGTAAAAAATATAATATTGAAATTGTAGATATAGAAAACCAAAATCATCCTGAGAGTAAAAGTTTTAAAATTAAAATCACTGACAAAAAACTTTTAGCTCAAACTGGTGGTATTGTACAAGGTATGAGTGGTACTCCAATAGTACAAGATGATAAAATAATAGGAGCAGTCTCTCATGCCATTGAAAATGACCCAGCTGTCGGTTATGCTGTATTTATTAAATGGATGTTATAGATAATAAATATTATAAGTAATTTGTAAACTTTAAATCATCATTCAATAAATGTTACTAATATATTTGGTCTGAAGATATATTCCTTCACTCTACAGACCAAATATATTAAATATTTTACATACTTTAAAACACAAATTTTTATTACAATTATATTAATTTTTATTACAACCATTTTAATTATTATTTATTACTTATTATTTACAAAATTTTTATTTATAAACTATTATTTCAAATTTATCAAAAAATAAACATCACTATATTACTTGTTAGCATTTTTTCCAGTGTTAGGTAGAACATTCCCAAGGTTCTTTTCAGGTATATTTACATAACTTTCTGGAACATCACCTACTATTATAGTCTCACAAATAGGTATCTGAGCTTTAATTTGTTTTGTTGAAGTTATAAGTGGGATTACAACTTTTACTTGGGTTTGAGCTTCTAAATATATCCTATGTCTTGTTTGATTTATGCCTGAAGACTCAAATTCCGTTTTAAAGTTTACTGATACTGTTCCTATAGGTTCAATAGATACTTCAAGTTTAGGACCGTATTTAGCTAATATAGGACTTCCTAATGCTGTTCCTATAGGTATGTAAGAGTCTGCTGTTTTACCTTTTTTTAATTCATCTTGTATTTCTAAAGCTATTGCAGATGCAATTTCATTCATCATAATAGTATTTGCTTGTATCATAGTTATTTTTCCATTATTATCAAGCTGTATATCCATTAAATCTTCATAATTTATTTTTCCTTCTACCATTTCAGCAACAGCTTTATTTATAGACCTGTTTGCTAATTCAAGAGCTTTTGTTTCTGCTAGAACTGTAATTGTTGGTCTTAAACTTTTATCTATATATATAAAACTGCCTATAAATACAGACAAGAAAAGAATTAACAAGAAAATAGCTACAATTTTTCTAAATTCATTTTTCTTTTTTCTATCTACTATTCTATTCAAATTTATCCCCTCCTATTTATTTATATGTAACTTTGGCATAATTTTTATAATATTTGTCAAAAATAAATAAATAAAAATATAGACTTATTAATACATTTTGTTTATACATATCTACAATGTAAAGAATATTATAGCAAATTCATTTTTTCTATTAATTACAAAATTACTCCTATTTGTGTTATAATATTGCATTAAGTAAGGAGGTTAAAATCTTATGAATAACGATAATGATAAAAATGGAAATAAAATCAGAAGAAAAAAGGTTAGCTCATCTAGTAACTCAAATAAACCAGTTAATAGAAATTCAGCTAACAAAACTCGTTCAACTAAAAACAAGAATAAACCTAAAAAAAGCGATAAATTTAAAAGACTAAGAGTATTTGGTATAGTATTTTTAGTTTTATTAGTTGTTGGTGCAGCAGGTACTGCTGGATTAGTATTTGCATCATTAAGAGATGTCTCTCCAGTTACAGAAGCTGTTTTAGACAAACAAACCAACCAAACAACTACAATTAAATACGCTAATGGAAAAACATTATCTACTGCTCCAAGTGTAAATAAAAAGACACCCGTTCCATTAGATAAAATTTCAACTCATCTTCAACATGCAGTAATTGCAATAGAAGATGAACGTTTTTATGAACACAAGGGTGTTGACATTAAAGGTTTATTTAGATCAGTATTAAAAACTCTTACAGGTACCAAGCAAGGTGGTAGTACTATTCCTATGCAGGTATCTAAGATGCTGTTGACTACTGAGCAACAAACTCTACCTCGTAAAATAAAAGATATTTATTATGCATATGAGATGAGTAAGACAGTAAGTAAAGACAAAATATTAGAAACTTATTTAAATAACTTCTTCGTTGGAAAAGGTCTTGCAGGAGCTGAAGCTGGTGCACGTGGTTATTTTGATAAGTCTGCAGCTGACCTTACTATAGCTGAGTCAGCACTTCTTGCTGGTTCAACTAAAAACCCATCTAGGTTCTCAGCTTACAAAACTTCTAAATTAGATGGAAGTGAAGCTAAGAGTGACTTAGAGAATAAATTATTATTTTTTGTTAATACAACTGATGATGATTTAGATGACCCAACTCAAGTAGACTTTGATATGATTGAGAAATTAAAGACTTGGGAACTTATATCTAGTGATACTTATAGACAACTAAAAGCAGGTACATTAGTTGTCAGAAAAGCTATAAACAATCCTGAAGCTAAGAAAAGACAAGAAATTGTTCTAAAGAAAATGTTAGACCTAGGATATATAAAACAAAAAGAATATGATGAAGCAATTAATGCTAAGATAGAAATAAAATTACCTAAATCAGCAGATAAAGTTTCTTCATCTGTAGAAGACCTTATTGAAAGTGAAGTTATAAATGCCCTAATGGAACAAGGTCATACAAATGATGAAGCTCAAAACTTATTCTACAATGGTGGTCTAATTGTAAATACAACTATAGACCCTAAAATGCAAGATGCTTTAGAAGAAGAATTTGATAAAAATAGCAATTTCCCAGGCCATATGGTTGGACCTGATGGAGTTAGCCAGCCACAGGCTGCAATGGTAATTTTAGATTACAAGAATGGTGAAATAAGAGCACTAGCTGGAGGTAGAAACATAAGTGGCAGAAAAACTTTAAATCGTGCTACTAGCCCTCATCAACCAGGTTCTTCTATAAAACCTCTAGCAATTTATACACCAGCTATTGATACTTTAAAGATTACACAATCAACTGCTCTAAATGATGTTAGAGGAGGATATAAATTTGAAGAAAATAATAAGTGGAATCCAAGAACTACTACTAGTGGTCATGGTTCTATGAGTTTACGTAAAGCACTTGCTAAATCTTCAAATACAATAGCAGTTAAAACTGCTGAAATGCTTGGAGATTCTTACGATGAATGTATAGATATAATGATGGACTACTTAAAGAACTTTGGTATAACAACTGTTAAAAATAGCCAAACAGGAGCAACTGATAGACAGTTTCCATCATTAACACTTGGTGGTATGGCAAGTGGTATTACTCCACTTCAGATGGCTGCTGCTTATGGTACATTAGCAAATCAAGGAGTTTATGTAGAACCATCTATTTACACTACTATAACTACTTTTGATGGCCAATTATTAGTTAAAAACGCTCCTGAGGAACATAAAGTTGTAGACCCAGAAGTAGCTTATGTTGTTACAGATATGTTAGAAAGTGTAATTACTGAAGGTACAGGTGGTATTGCATCACTTCCAAAAGAAATGCCTGTTGCAGGTAAAACAGGTACTACAAATAGCGCATATGATGCTTGGTTTGTTGGTTATACACCTTATTATGTAGGAGCAACATACATTGGAGATGATGCTGGTAGAAAAGATGATGCTGGTAACACCATAAAACGTAGAGATGTTCCACATGGAAGTACTAGTACAGCAAAACTTTGGCAAAAAATTATGTCAAAAATACATGCAAATTTAACAGTTACTGAATTTGAAGTTCCTAAAAATGTATATTTTACAAAAATTAATTTAGAAGATGGAGGAAAGCAATCTTCTGGCTCTAAAGCAGCATTTATTGAAGGTACTGCTCCTTCTAGAGTAAGTTCTCAACCATCTCCTGAAGATACAAAGAAACCAGATAATAATCAACAAGAAGAAGAGAATAATAATAACAACAATAATTCAGGTAATAATAGTGGTGGCTCTACTCCTCCTGATAATGGTGGAAATAGTGGTGGTACTACTACTCCTCCTGATAATGGTGGAAATAGCGGTGGTACTACTCCTCCTGATAATGGTGGAAACAGTGGTGGTACTCCTCCTCCTGATGATGGTGGAAACAGTGGTGGTACTGTCACCCCTCCTGATGGTGGTGGAAATACAACACCTTAGTTTAATAAAAGATTATATTTAAATATTAATAAATACTTAAAATTCAAACAAAAATATAAGGAGTTGCCTCAAAGTGATTTTTAGAAATCCTCAATGAGACACTCCTTTTTTAGTAATTATAATTAATGTGGGAATTGTTATAATATTTATGTATTACAAATTATATAAATTTTATATTTTTTGCTTATTGTATACCAAAAGTCTGGAATGTGTTTAATTTACCATATCTTTTGATAAGTATATCCCATTCTTCCTTATCATAAAAATCACACTTATTTACACCAAATAATTTGGCAACTTCAATTGCAAATCTACCAGCTGACTCTAAATCACTAAAATGAGTTGCACCTGTAGCACATCCAGCAACAGGCATTTCTGTAGTAATTGCTACTCCAACTACTGGAGAATTTGTAGCAACTGCTGGCTGTAAAATACTATTCAAATGATACAAGTCATTTCCATATGGTGTTATATCTTGAATGGATAAAGGAAATACAAATGGAGATTTTCCAGTTACAGTCTGTATAATATCTAAAAGATTATCACTAGTTTTCAATATGTACCCTTCTTTGACAGTTGGCGATATTGCAAATCCTCTAGTATTGATTATTCTATTACCTTTAGTAGTATCGATTGAAAGTATTGCATCACAACTACTGTCAACTTCATTTTCATTCATAGTTATCATATCTATTGGTGAATCCATAAAAGGTGTAGGATAATGTTCTTTAGTTGGAGCATCTGGACAAATATGAGTCGAAATCACAATATCTCCTTCTAATACATCTCCTTTTCGTTGCATATCTAAAAGTTTCGCTGCTACTGAAATTGCTACCAATGCTCCATCACCATCTGAAACAAAACCTATTACCTCTGGTCTTGCCCCAATACCTCCAAGTCTGCCTAAAATACCAAGAGTGGGAGCACTTCCTCCTTTTAATTTACCATTCTTGCCAGCAATTGTAAGCTTAACTAAATCTGTAGAACCTTTACTTGATGAAAGCTTTTTTACTATTATATTTTCTCCACCATAGCTTTGTAAGTATGTCTTTACTTCTTCTCCACTTGCAGTTGATTTGTCTAAAATATCATAAACCTCTAATACTTGTTTTAATATCATATTTAATGTCCTTTCTTCATGTATTTTTTAGTAATACATTATTTACTGTACAAAACATCTACACCACACATTGCTAGTACTTTAATTGCTTTTATAAGTGCTATTTTTCCTTCTTCTCCACCAGCAGCTACAGCAAATTCTTCTGTATGAGTTGCAGTGTTTTCTTTTAATTTGATATACGCTTGTATTGCAGGTATTTCATGAGTTAAATTTCCAGTATCAGTTGAGCCAATACCTTGAGTTAAATCTCTTTCAATATAGTCTTCACCTAATACTTCAAAATTTTCTCTAACTATATTTACTAATCTTGAATCATTTTTTATTTCTTTATATATCTCATCTAATTGAATTACTTCTACACTAGTTCCTGTAGAAATTGCAGCTCCCTTAGCACAATTTTTAAGCATATCACAAATTTCATTTAGGTATTCTATGCTTAATGCTCTTACATTAAATATAGCTGTAGATTTTTCGGGAATTATGTTATGTATACTACCTCCATCAGTTATAATTCCATGTACTCTTGCATAATCTTTAAGATGTAATCTCATGCTATTTACACTATTAAACAATGCTATTACTCCACTTAATGCACTTCTTCCTTCCCAAGGATAAGCAGCAGCATGAGAAGCTTTTCCACTAAAATCAAATTTTAAATTAACTTGAGCAAATGATATATCATCAGGTATTGAAGCATCACATGGATGTAAAATTAATGCAGCATCTACATCTTTAAAGACTCCTTCTCTAATCATAGTTATCTTTCCACCTACTCTTTCTTCAGCAGGTGTTCCAAACACTTTTACAGTTCCTTCTATATCATATTTTTTTATAACTTCTTTTAAAATAATACCCGCTCCAACAGAACTTGTGCCTATAATATTGTGTCCACAAGCATGTCCCATACCTGGAAGTGCATCATATTCAGCTAAAAAAGCCACTGTCTTTCCACCAGTTCCATTTGAGTAGACTGCCTCAAAAGATGTTTCTAATCCTCCTACCCCTTTTGTCACATTGAATCCATTTTCTTCTAATAAATCACATAATGCTTTTTGTGATTTAAATTCTTCAAATGCTAATTCTGGATTTTCAAATAAAGATTTAGATACCTTTTCAAATGATACTTTTTTCTCATCAGATAACAACTTTATATCTTCTTTGATTTTTAATTTTAATTCTTCCATACTTACTACCTCCTTAAAGCATTCCATTTATTTTTAGAACTGTTTGAGATATAAAAGCAGAACCAAAATAAGTAGATGTCATAACTATAAATGATATAACTACTAGCTTCCAGCTCAAAGTCTTTAATATATCCAATTGGTTACCTACAGAAATTCCTGCAAAAGCTAATAATGGTGTTACTGTAGACATAAAATTTATTTTTCCTATATTACTTGCTATAAAATCTCCAACTGGTGATATTGGAAGTGATAATACAAACGCAACCAAAGTAGCCCATGCAAAACCTGGTAAATTTGGTCTCTTAACAAAATTCTTTATTACAATAGCAATTATTACTAATATAAAACCAAATACACTTCCAATCAACAAATCTTTAGCCTGTGTTTTAAGTGCTATAGCCTGTCCAAAGCAAATAATAATATATATGAACATTACTATCTTTATCTGTTCCATAATAGTCTTCAAAGTCTTTTCCATCTATACACCCTCCATTATAAAACATCTCTTGTTTTTGTTTTTTTTCTACTTCTAAACTTCTCAATAATTGGAGCCACTTTACTATAATAATAATTGGCAACTGGTAATGATAAAAATAATTCTATGTATATTCCAGTAACAGCTGTAATCAATCCGCTGGTTGCTGAATAAGCTAAAATCTGTTCAGACATATTTGGTACAGTATTCATCAATGCTGCTGTTGCAGCCCCCATCATAGAACCACTTCCCATTCCTGATGCCATTGCTAAAGCATATGGATGAAAGCCTATAAGAACACCCAGTGGTGCCAAAAATGAAAATAATAATGTTCCAAAGATACTACCACTTATATAAGTTCCTAATGTTCCTATACCTTCTGGTGAATTCAATCCATACTTATCCCCAATAATTCCTAGTGCTGTGTCACGACATAATGAAAAAGTTCCTCCTAATGCACTTCTTCCAAGACCTAATGCTACTCCAACAGGTAATGCTATTAACATTGTACCCATATGACCAAACTCTTGTAATAAAAGTGCTGGTCCTGCTTGAAGTAATATACCAACTTTAGGCCCTGCATTAATTCCAAACATGATTCCCAATGGATATAGAGTTAAGGATAAAAGATATGGAGATACATTTATTTCATTATCTCCTATAAACTTTTTTAAAGCTGGTATAATCCTTCCTAACAAATGAGGGGACACAGCCATACCTATAAAGATAGCCCATAGTATACTAAGTAAAGTTATATTAATACCCATAACTTTAAATGAAATAGGCCCAATTAATTCAGCCAATACTGTAATTATACAGGCTGCTATCAGAGCATTTCTAATTCCTGTCTTTCCTTTCATTTCTGTACCTCCTTGCAATTTTTATAATTTTCTTACAATATAATTGTTAGTGATTTAATTATATATTCTCTCATCGATAATGTATAATATAAATTTTTCATTATTTTTATATGCTTTTAGTCATAAAGCAAAAGGAGGATTAAACATCATGGATTTATTACAATTAAAATATTTTCAAGTTATAGCTCGTACTGAAAATATGACTAATGCTGCTAAGCAATTACATGTAACACAGTCAGCACTTAGTAAAAGTATAGCTCTACTTGAAATGGATTTAGGTGTAAAATTATTTGACAGGAAAGGAAGGTCTATTAAATTAAACTATTGCGGAAATATTTTTCTTAAAAGAGTTGATTCAATACTTAATTTATTAGATACATCAACTAAAGAAATAAAAGATTTAGCTTGTAGTGAGTTTGACCAAATCAAATTAATCGTACTTACTGCATCAAGGTTAATTTTAGATGTACTTAGTGAATTTAAAAAATTACATCCAAATATTTCATTCAAATTAATGCAACATGTTCCAAAATCAACATTTGACTACGATTTTGATATATGTATTACTTCATATTGCTTTGAATTTAAATCATCAAATTATGAAGTATTAACTAGTGAAGAAATATTTATAGGTATACCTTATAACAATCCACTATCAAAGCTTAACAGTATATATTTTAAAGATGTACAAAATGAGAATTTTATATGTTTAGAAGAAGGTACAAATTTCAGAAAAATTACAGATAGATTTTGTAACTATGCTGACTTTGAACCTAATGTATGTTTTGAATGTGATTCTCCTTCAACTGTTTATAATTTGATAAAAGAAGGTCATGGAGTTGGATTTATTCCTGAAAAATCATGGTGTATAGATTATGAATCTTCTATTAAACTATTGCCTATTAATGATATAAGATGTGAGCAATTTATTGAGCTATATTGGACAGATAATAAATTTTTAAACAAGTCAACAAGGATGTTTATTGATTTTATAAAAAACTATCTTAATAAATGGTAAAGCTCAATGTTGCACTGAGACCCAAAAGGTTGGACTTTATACTGGAATGAGTTTTCATTCCAGTATTTTTATTTTTATGCAGGTTTTTATTCATATTAAATTTTATAATCAACTGGACTACTTTTAGTTTTTTATTCTATTAACGCTGTTTCTTATAATTAGTCTTGGATAAAGTTTTCTTGGGATATGTTCTGTACTCTTTTTATTTATTGTATTTACTAAACTATCTACTCCATTTTTTATAACTTGTTCTCTTGGGTCATCTATTGTTGATAAGTGTGACCTAAAGTAAGATATCAATTCAATATTATTATATCCTATTACAGATATGTCTTCTGGTACATTTATACTATAAGTAGTTTTTAATTCTTGTATTATAGAAATAGCTGGTACATCTTGTTGCACAAATATAGCTGAGGCTTTTTTTATTTTATCAATATATTTTTTTAATAGCTCAACTTGAGATTCAAAATCCATTCTAGATTCAATTACATCAGTCTTTAAATTAGCTTCTTCCATAGCATTTAAATACCCTTTTGTTCTATCTTCGTGCATTTTTGAACTCTTATCTTCTGAAGTTATTGTTATTATATTTTTATGACCATGATCTATTAAATGCTTAGTAGCTATATAACCTCCATATACGTTATCATCCCAAAAGAAATTATCTACTTCTCCTACAAAAGATGGCTTAAAATATATGAATACATGTGGAAAATTATTGTCTTTTAAAAACTCATACTCTTCTTTTTTTATTGATTGAGACACTATTACTAATCCATCAACCATTTGTCCATTAACCATTTTATAGACATTACTGTCACCACTAATGTTATTATTAGGCTGTATTATAAAGTCGTACTTATTAGTCTCAATAGAATTTATAGAACTGTCCATTATATCACTAAAAAATTTTCTAGTGTCTTGATGATTAAAATTATTTGAAAAGATTACCCCTATTCTATTTGTTTCTTTTTTTGCTAGATTTCTCGCATTTACATTAAAATGAAACCCTAGCCTGTTAGCCTCTTCCACTACCTTCTTTTTTGTTTTTTCAGATACATTAGGATTATTGTTTAAGCACCTAGAGACAGTTGAATAGCTAATGCCTAGGTTCTTTGCAATATCTTTAATAGTTACCATCTTTATCCCCTACTTCACTTCATTTTATTTTTGCTAATATAATACTACACCATGTTGTAAATAATTGTCAACTTGATTATGTAAACGCTTGTAACTATAAAAAAATAGGTAGAATCTAAAAAGATATCTACCTATTTTAATAAAAAAACTTATCATATATTTAAGTGATTTTATGGTTTTGCTTTTGGTGTAAATACTACTGACATAATATATCCAAAAAATATAGCTGCGGCTATTCCACCAGCTGTAGCAGTTGTTCCACCTAGAAAAATACCTAAAAATCCATCACTTTGTATTGATTTTATCACTCCTGTTGCAAGTGAATATCCAAATCCTATTATAGGAACGGTTGCACCTGCTGCTGCAAACTTAACTAATGGCTCATAAAGTCCTAGAAAAGTTAAAACTACACCAGATGTTACATATGTTACCATAACATATGGAGTTTGCATCTTAAAATAATCCATCATTACTTGGGCTATTAAACATATAATTCCACCTACAATAAATACTCTTACATAGTCCATTAACATATATATCACATCCTACTCATTTACTATTACTACTGCATGTGCAACACATGGTATTGTTTGCTTTTGTAGTGTACTTGTTGGTGATAATAGTGCTCCTGTTGATACGAGCATTACTTTGTTAAATTCTTTTTTTCTTAACTTTTCATATATATATCCTGCAAATACTGTAGCTGAACATCCACATCCACTTCCACCACAGTGAACATCTTGCTCTTTAAGGTTAAACATTTCTATACCACAATCAGTATAACACTTTGAAATATCTACACCTTTTTGTTTTAAAAAATCTTCTGTTATCTGTTTTCCAAGTGTACCTAAATCGCCAGTGGCAATTATGTCAAAGCTATTTGGGTCATCATTAGTGTCTTCAAAATAAGAATATATAGTATCTATTGCTGCTGGAGCCATGGCTGGTCCCATATTATTACCATCATCAATACCTTTATCTATTACTTTTCCAACTGTAACATATTTTACTTTAGGACCTTCTCCATTAGGAGCTAGTAAAACACTTCCTGCTCCTGTAACTGTCCATTGAGCTGTCATTGGCTTTTGATTTCCTAGTTCTAGTGGAAATCTGAATTGTCTTTCTGCTGTACAATAATGGCTTGATGTACCTGATAGCACTAAATCTGCAAAACCACCATCTACAAGCATAGAACCTATGCAAAGTCCTTCTGCCATTGTAGAGCAAGCACCATATATACCCAAAAATGGAATTGCTAGTTCTCTTGCAGCAAAAGATGCTGGTACTATTTGATTGATTAAATCTCCACCTAACATGTAATTTACATCTGACAGTTTTTTTCCTGACTTTTGTATGGCTTTCTGTGAAGCAGTCTCTACCATTTTACTTTCAGCTAATTCCCAAGTTTTTTCACCATATAAATCATCGGTCATAATCATATCAAAATAATCCTTTAGCGGTCCTTCACCTTCTTTAGAACCTACTATAGTACCCGCTGATATTATTGTTGGTTTATTCTCTAGCTTGACTGTTCTTTTTCCAATTCTTTTATTTTTCATATTTTCACACCTTTTTAATTTTGAATTTTACTATTTAATCCTTTAATATTAATTGAAATTTTCATAGCTATTTTCTAATAGATAAATTTTCTAGCTAATAGTTAATTAATAAAGTTTAAATTAAATAAAAATCATCTAAAACATTTTAAAAATATAATAAATAATTCCACATAAAATAGAAGAACCTATACCATAAACTAAAACTGGTCCTGCAATTTTAAATAAGTTTGCACCTACACCTAATACATATCCTTCTCTTTTATACTCCATTGCAGGAGATACTATTGAGTTAGCAAAACCTGTTATTGGTATTATAGAACCAGCTCCTGCTCTTTTTCCGATTAGGTCATAAACTCCTAATCCAGTTAGAAATGCCCCTATAAATATTAGTGTTATTGATGTAGCAGAACTAGCACCTAATTTATCAAGCCCTCCAACTTTCATGTATAAATCATTTATAGCTTGCCCTATCATACAAATAATTCCACCTACAATAAATGCAAGTGTATAGTTTTTTAAATATGTAGGTTTTGGGCTTATTTGGTCTACATACTTTTTATAATTTTTATCCATACTAAACACCTCTCTAAAGTATTATTTGTTAATTTTAAAAAAATAAACCTATAATTTATTTTAGACACCTAAAGTTTTGTCAAAAAATAAAAAAGATGCCTAATAAAGAAAATAATTTATTTTCTATTATAAAGACACCTTGTTTTTTAATATTTTTTATTTGAACTTATAATTTTTTAATCGAAACTTAAAAACTTAATATAAAAACTTAATATATTATAAGTATTATCATGATATATATTCTTTTAACTTAGACAATACTTTTTTCTCTATTCTTGATACTTGAACCTGTGATATATTGAGCATTTCTCCTATTTCACTTTGAGTCATATCTTCAAAATATCTGAGAACTATTATTTGACGTTCTCTCTTATCCAGCCTTCCAAGTATGTCCTTTAATAATATATTATCTACAACTTTTTCTTCCTCACTTTCTCCTTTCATGCTTATCTTATCAATAAGACAGATTGGAGAACCTTCTTCTTCATGAATAACACCTTGCAAATACTCTACATTAAAGTTAGCTTCCATAGCCATTACTAAATCTTCTTTTTCTACATCTAATGCTTGAGCTATTTCTTCTATACTTGGCTCTCTACCTAGCTTTTTAGTTAAAGCTTCACTTTCCATCTTGGCCTTTACAGCTATTTGCTTCAATGACCTTGATACTTTTATCATACCATCATCTCTTAAATATCTCTTTATTTCACCTAGAATCATCGGTACTGCATAAGTAGAGAATTTAACATTAAATTTTGGGTCAAATTTATATATTGATTTTATTAAACCTATAGAACCTAACTGAAATAAATCTTCTCTATCATACCCTATATTTAAAAATCTAGATACAACGCTCCTAACTAGACCTAAATTACTTGATATTAATATTTCTTTTGCCTCTTCATCTCCATTTTGAACTTTATCAATAAGTTCTAGAGTCTCTTCATGACTAAGAAGAGGTTTTTTTTCTTCTCTGGCAACAGTTACTTCCATAATAAAACCTCACTTTTGGACTTTATTTAGGCAAATTTATTTTTTTAGTCATTTCAATTCTAGTGCCATTATCTTTTCTAGAACTTACCTCTACATCGTCCATAAAGCTTTTCATAACTGTGAATCCCATTCCTGATCTATCAAGTTCTGGTTTTGATGTATAAAGTGGTTCCATTGCCTTCTCCACATTTTCTATTCCATACCCTTCATCTTCAACTACAATTTTTATAGTATTTCCTTCTATCTCACATCTCAAAAAAACAAACTTAGAACTGTCTTCTTCATATCCATGTATTATAGCATTTGTAACAGCCTCAGAGACAGCAGTTTTTATATCAACTAATTCATCTACTGTTGGGTCTAATTTTGCTGCAAATGATGCTACTATAACTCTTGCTAAACTTTCATTTTCTGATAGTGCCGAAAATTTAACTTCCATAATATTATTCATCACATACTCCTCCCTACAAAGAACTTAGAGCTTCTTCATACGTATCATAAATGCCAATAATTTTATTTAACCCAGATAAATCAAAAATTTTCTTAACTCGTGAACCTATATTAATTACTGAAACTCGTCCCCCTTCATTAGAAATTTTTTTATATCTACCTATAATGACACCTATACCTGAAGAATCCATAAAATTAATATTTCCAAAATCAAATACAACATTTTTTACTTGATTAACACTTAATAAGTTATCTATTTCTTCCCTTATTTCATTAGCTACATGGTGGTCTAGTTCTGAGCACATAAATTCTATGTATAGATTCTTATGTTCTAAGGAATATTTTACCATCAAAATCCCTCCTTCAATAGTTTTGTAAAAATAGTAACTTTTAATCAATTCTATAATCTTATTTCTATTCCTTCAATGAAATTTAACTAGTTTTGTCGTATTATTTCTACCATCGTTTCATTATATGTTACTTGACCACCAATATCCGATATACCAGTATCTGTTAAACTATTAGGATTGCCATGTTTCTTCCACCATCCAACATACATTTTTACTATATAATCACTTACTCTGTTATCTATATTTATCTGAACATCTATCTTTGTTTTTTTTGACTTTAAATCTACAATCTCTTTATTCTTAACACCTATTTTTTTAGCCATACTTTGATTTATATATGCTTGAGCTATAGATGTCTTATCCATAAAGTGTTGACTAAACAAAGTATCTGCATGGTGATTAGTTAACAGTCTAAAAATATTTTTTCTATTTTCATATTCAAAGTTTCTAGTTTTGTTACTTATATACACTGGAATTGGACTAATTCCTAAATCTCTTATCCTTTCTGAATAAAGTTCATACTTTCCAGATGGAGTTTCAAACTTCTTATCTTCCCAAGCAATAGGATTATGTATAGTAAAATAACTATTTTTAAGTTTTTCTATATCTAGGCTTTTATCAAAGCGTTTAAGTGGTTCAATTACTTTTTCTAAGTATTCTTTTTTTGATACAAAAGGATAGTCTCTTAGCCCCATCTTTTTAGCTAACTCCATAAAGAAATAATACTCATCCATCAATTCATGCTTTGGTTTTACTGCTCTTTCATTGTATGTTATATATGGATTAGTCATTGAGCTATAAATTATATCTTCACTTTCAAGCGTATTTGTACAAGGTATAAATAAGTCACATAAAGTAGCTGTGTCAGTCATAAACATATCAAAACATACTTTAAATTCAATCTTTGAAAAAACTCTTTCTAATTCTACTAAATCTGGCAACTGATTTAACATGTTACTTTTAGTTATTACTGCCATCTTTATAGGAATATTTCCTTTTAGTAATTTACTTGACATATTATCAAATTCACTCAATATATTATTTGTTTTCTCTAACATATTATTAGCTTCATTCGGTGTATTGTCTTTTAAAGATTCTTCTATAAACTTGCTAATATTACTTACATAAAACTCCCTATCTTCTCCATATGATTGACTATTATAAGGGTCAGCATCTATCACATTTTGATAAACCTTATTAGCATAATTCACTCCTCCACCACTAAATCCTATTTGACCTGTTATAGCTCCTAAGGCATCTATCGCTCTTATTGTATTTCCTCCATTTTTATACTTTTGAAGACCATAACCTACGTTTATACTTGAATATTTATTAGCATATAAATTAACTAACTCTCTTATATCCTTTTCTTTAACACCACATTCATCACTTAAAAAGTTTAAATCTAATGAATCCAAATATTTTTTATACTCCTCAAAACCAACAACATATGAATTTATATATTCTTCATCATGCAAGTTATCTTCTATTATAATTTTTGCCATAGCCATAGCTAATGCTCCATCTGTTCCAGGGCTTACTTGTATGTACTTATCTGCCATTTGAGCAGTCTTTGTATATATAGGGTCAATGACTACTATTTTTATCCCTTTTTCTTTAGCTTTTTTAATTATTTGCATAGTATGAATGGTAGTATATGCTGGATTTTTTCCCCATATAAAGATACTCTTGCTGTTTAGCATATCTTCTATAGCATGTCCCTTAGCTACTCCAAAGTCATACCTTTGGGCATGCATTCCTGCACTCCAACATGGCCCCCCCTTATGTCTACTAACTCCTCCATAAAAATTAAAAAATACATCTCCTATATATTTTAATATAGACCCACTTCCATATTGGTCATAGTGCATAATAGACTTTGATGTATAATGTTCTTTATAATATAGGAGTTTATCTGCCATTATCTCTAATGCTTCATCAAAAGAAATCTTTTTCCATAGACCGTCTACCTTTAACATTGGAGTCTCTATCCTATCTTTATGATTTAATCTATCTAAATGAGCCAACCCTTTTTTACATATAAATCCTTTTGTATAAGGATGATTCCTATCTCCTTCAATTTTTATCACATTATTTCCGCTAGTATAAACATTAAATTTACAACAATCATGGCAATCTAGTGTACATCCATGACTTAATTTCTTTATTGTATCCATAAAATATCTTTCTCTCCTTATAACCGCTACCTATTCACTATATTTTTATTAAAATTTGTATACTTAAAATATTCTGCTGAAGACATAAATATATTTTATCAAAATAAATTTAAAAATACCTTAGACATTTTTCATTTTCTCTTTTGTATCACATTAAAAGTTAACTTGATAAGTTAAATTGATTTTTATCTATAACATACTTATAATATGATTATATTAGTGCTATATTTGAAAGTTATAAACACATTATATTATAATATACTCTTTACACATTTCAATCTAGTTTTCAATGTTTTCCCCTTTTCCAGTATAAACATAAAATTCTGTTAACCACATGGATTACAAAGAATTCTAAGCGATTAATTAATTTTTATTTGATTATTTATTTTCTAATGTATTTTTTATACTTACAGAAATAAAGTACAAACAAAATTTAAAATGTCTTTAATAATACTATTATATAAAACAATAAAAGCCTTATGTTGTTGACTCTTACAGATTGCTTATCATCTGTTTTGAAAACACATTAGGCTTTTTAAATATTCAATATACTATTTTATATATCTTGCGATTATATTTTTATATACCATATATTATTTTTTCTTTTTATTGGCTTTTTCTATATTAATTTTGTTACCTTTTATCTTAATATCTTTCATTTTTTCAATTACTGTTTTTGCATCTTTTTTAGGTATTTCAACAAAAGTATACTTATCATATATATCTATAGTCCCTACCATTTTACCTGGTATTCCAACTTCTCCAGCTATAGCACCAACGATATCTTTAGCTTGTATTCTTTGATTTCTACCAATATTGATAAACAATCTAATCATACCATCTCTAGCTCCAGTAACACCTTTTCTATCTCCACGTTCTCTCCTAGGTTTTTCTTCTATTATTTCTTCTTTCATTTCTTCACCTAGAGATAACTTAACAAGTGCAGCAGCAATATCAACCATTGCATAATCTTCATCATTACAGAAGCTTTCTAACCATTGTAATTGTTTAGTTAAATGACCTTCTTCTATAGTTTGTTTAACTTGTGCAAAGAAAGTACCTACTTTTTTCTCTTCAACATCAGTTATTGTTGGTATATTATGCTTGATTAATTTAGATTTAGTATATCTTTCTATATCTTTCATCTTTCTCATTTCTTTTCCAAATACAAAAGTAAATGACATACCTTCTCTACCAGCACGACCAGTTCTACCAATTCTATGAACATAGTATTCTTCATCTTGTGGTAAATCATAGTTGAATACACATTCAACATCATCAACATCTATACCTCTAGCTGCGACATCAGTAGCAACAAGTATATCTATTGTACCATTTCTAAACTTATCCATTACTATATCTCTTTGTGTTTGCTTTAAATCACCATGTAATGCATCTGCAAAATATCCTCTTGCTTGTAAATCTCCCACTAATTCATCTGCTTTTCTCTTAGTATTGCAGAAAACAACTGACAATTTAGGGTCATACACATCAACTAATCTACATAATACTTCCAATTTATTTGATGATCTAGTTTCTATATAATATTGTTTTGTATTTGAAACTGTAAGTTCTTTTCTAACAACTTTTATATGTTCTGGGTCTTTTTGATATCTCTTAGTTAAATCTAAAATTCCTTTTGGCATAGTTGCTGAAAAGAAAGTTGTTTGTCTTTCCTCAGGAATCTTACTTAAAATCATTTCTATATCTTCTCTAAATCCCATATCTAGCATTTCGTCTGCTTCATCTAGTATAATCATTTTTACATTATCCATCTTTAATGTTTTACGATTAATATGGTCTATTGTACGTCCAGGTGTACCTATTACAACTTGAACACCACTCTTTAGAGATTTTATCTGTCTATCTATTGGTTGACCACCATATATAGGTAATGTCTTTATTCCGTACGAGTATTTAGCTAGTTTTCTTATTTCTGTAGATACTTGTATTGCAAGTTCTCTTGTTGGGCAAAGTACTACAGCTTGTAAACTTCTATTATTTGGGTCTATTGTTTCTAGTATAGGTATACTAAAAGCTGCTGTTTTCCCCGTACCAGTTTGTGCTTGTCCTATAACGTCTTTACCTGACAAAATTGCAGGTATAGACTGTGCTTGTATAGGAGATGGCTCTTCAAACCCCATTTCAGCTATAGCTTTTTTTATTCCCTCACTTATTGGTAAATCTTCAAACTTTGTTATATTCATATATTATTCCTCTCCGTTATCAATTAATCTTAACCTATCCATTATATACTTTTTTAGGATATTCTGCAATTAATATTTTTAACAGTATGATTAAATAATATACATAAAATACAAAATTGATATATATATAAAATATGTAAATAACATTAATATACCTTGTAATCTACTAAGTCTATTTGATTTAAGAGTTGGTACTATTACTAATAACAATAATAATATCATAAATGGTATATCAAGTTTTCTATTTTGAGATAATATTGGTATGTTATTTGGTATTGCTGATACAGCTATTACTGATACTATATTCAATATATTTGCACCTAAAATATTTCCTACAGATATTTCATGATGATTTTTTCTTATGGCAGTAATTGAAGACACTATCTCTGGTAAAGAAGTTCCAAGTGCTATTATAGTCAAACTCACTATACCTTGAGGTATATTAAGAAAACTAGCTATTCTTACACCACTCTCTATAAGAATTTGAGAACCTATTATCATCATTATTAAGCCTGTAGCAAAAATTATTAGTATTTTTATGATTTCTGCTATAGAGAAACCTCTGTACTGTTTACTCTTCTTTGTAGGTATTTCTTTAATAGTATTTTTTTGAACACCTCTATTTTTAGTATGCGATTTCCCTACAACACTCTTATAGTTATTAACCATATAAAAAATCAATATTATTATAAGTAATAATGAATCTCCTCTTGTTATAACTCCATCTAACCCCAATAAAATTAAAACTATAACAGATACTATTAATAGTAAAGACTTAGAAAAAAACATTTTTTTATCTACATTAAATGGACTTATAAAAACAACTAACCCTAATGCTAATCCTGTATTACATATTATAGAACCAATTGCATTTCCTAAACTCATTGTAGTGTGACCATCAATAGAAGCAAGTAATGACACTGTAAATTCAGGCAATGTTGTTGCAAAACTAACAATAGTTGCTCCAAGTATAATTTCTGAAATATTCGTTTTTCTACCTATCTCTACAGTACAATTTATAAAGATATCTGCGCCTTTAGTAATTAATAGGAAACCTACTAAAAATAATATCACTGTGATAAACAATATATCACCTCCCCCTATTAAATAAATATTCAAGTTGTAAAGATGTATGCTTTTTCTTTTTTGTACTGAGATTTATTTATTTCTAATTTATAATTTTTTCAAATATTACCTTATTAATTTAGACATTTATTTGTTTCATTTTATTAATATATGGGTATAATTTCATCACATTACTAACATATAATTTGTTTTATACTTTAAAACGACATTTTTTTATTTTTCATGTATACAGGATACGTATAATATGTTATTATTATATTAGAAAATATATTTTTTAAAAAATATATAAAATAAATTAAGTATATAAAAATTAATTTTAATAACATTATTTATCATTTAAATCTAAGGAGGAAATACTTAATGAATGCATGGCAAGGATTTAAAACAGGAAGATGGACTAAAGAAGTAAATGTCAGAGAGTTTATACAATTAAACTATTCTCCATATGAAGGAAATGACTCTTTCTTAGCTGGTGCTACTGAAAACACTAAAAAATTATGGGACAAAGCAATGGTCTTATTTAAAAAAGAAAGAGAAAATGGTGGTACTTTAGATGTAGATACAAAAACTATTTCTGGAATAGCTGCATATGCTCCAGGATATTTAGATAAAGTATTAGAAACAATAGTTGGATTACAAACGGATGCCCCTTTAAAAAGAGCGGTTATGCCATATGGTGGTATAAAAATGGTTGAAAATTCATGTGATGCTTTTGGATATGAATTAGACCCTGAAATAAAAGAAATATTCACTAAATATAGAAAAACACATAACCAAGGAGTTTTTGACGCATATACTCCAGAAATGAGAGCTGCTAGAAAATCTGGTATAATAACAGGTCTTCCAGATGCTTATGGTAGAGGTAGAATAATAGGTGACTATAGAAGAGTTGCTTTATATGGTGTTGATGCCTTAATAGAAGATAAAATCGAACAAAAGAAATCATTAGAAGTTTCTTGTATGGATGAAGAAGTTATAAGACTAAGAGAAGAAATAACTGAACAAATATCAGCTTTAAACGAACTTAAAAAAATGGCTGAATCTTATGGATTTGATATATCAAAACCAGCAACTAACTCAAAAGAAGCTGTACAATGGTTATACTTTGGTTATTTAGCTGCTGTTAAAGACCAAAATGGTGCTGCAATGTCTTTAGGTAGAACATCTACTTTCCTAGATATATACTTTGAAAGAGATTTAAAAGCTGGAACAGTAACAGAGGAAGAACTACAAGAATATATGGACCATTTCGTTATGAAGTTAAGAATGGTTAAATTCTTAAGAACTCCTGATTACAACAACTTATTCTCTGGAGACCCAACTTGGGTAACTGAGTGTATAGGAGGTATGGGAGTAGATGGTAGAACATTAGTTACTAAAAACTCATTTAGAATGTTAAATACTCTATATACATTAGGACCATCACCAGAACCAAACTTAACAGTTTTATGGTCAACTAAATTACCTCAAGGATTCAAAGATTTCTGTTCTAAAGTATCTATAGATACAAGTTCAGTTCAATATGAAAATGATGATTTAATGAGACCATACTGGGGAGATGATTACGGTATAGCTTGTTGTGTATCTGCAATGAAAATAGGTAAACAAATGCAGTTCTTCGGAGCTAGAGTTAACTTAGCAAAAACTTTATTATATGCTATAAATGGTGGTATTGATGAAAAATCTGGTGCTCAAGTTGGGCCAAGATTTGAGCCTATAACTTCTGAGTATTTAGATTTTGATGAAGTTATGAGTAAATTTGAACCATTTACTGATTGGTTAGCAAACTTATATGTAAATACTTTAAATGTAATACACTATATGCATGATAAATACTCTTATGAGGCATTAGAAATGGCATTACATGATAGAGATATATTTAGAACTATGGCTTGTGGTATGGCTGGATTATCAGTTTGTGCGGATTCATTATCTGCTATAAAACATGCTAAAGTTAAGACTATCAGAAATGAACAAGGAATAGCTGTTGATTTCGAAATAGAAGGAGATTATCCAAAATACGGAAACAACGATGATAGAGTTGATAGTATAGCTGTAGAGCTAGTTGAAAGCTTCATGAATAAGATAAGAAAAAATAAAACTTATAGAAATTCTTATCCTACTCAATCTATACTTACAATAACTTCAAATGTTGTTTATGGTAAGAAAACTGGTAATACACCAGATGGTAGAAGAGCTGGTGCTCCATTTGCTCCTGGTGCAAACCCAATGCATGGTAGAGATACTAATGGTGCTTTAGCTTCATTATCTTCAGTTGCTAAATTACCATATGAGCATGCTCAAGATGGTATATCTAATACTTTCTCTATAGTACCTGGTGCTTTAGGAAAAGATATGGCTGAAAGAATAAATAATCTTTCTGCAATGATGGATGGTTACTTCGCTCAAAATGCTCATCACTTAAATGTTAATGTATTTGATAGAGCTACTTTAGAAGATGCTATGGAACATCCAGAAGAATATCCACAATTAACTATAAGAGTTTCTGGATATGCAGTTAACTTCATAAAATTAACTAAAGAACAACAATTAGATGTTATAAACAGAACATTCCACGGTAAAATGGCTTAGTCTTTAAATTTTTATACTTTAGCTAAGATTACTACTGTGTAGAAAATAAAAATAAATGGCTATCTTATATTCGGATTATTTCTGGTATAAGATGGCCTTTTTTAGAGAAATATTATAACTATTAATAAAGTTATCAAAATATATTGTGAGGTGAACTCTATGATTAAGGGAAAAGTACACTCTATAGAAACATTTGGTACTGTAGATGGCCCAGGAATAAGATACATACTATTCTTTCAAGGATGTCCTCTTAGATGCAAATACTGTCATAATAGAGATACATGGGATACCAAATCTGGAAAAGAATATACAGTTGATGAAATAATAACTGATGCTCTTAAGTATACTTCTTTTATGAAGTTTTCTGGTGGAGGTATTACTGCTTCTGGTGGCGAGTCTACTCTTCAACCAGAGTTTTTAAGTGAACTATTTAAAAAAGCTAAAGAAAATAACATACACACTTGTCTAGATACATCTGGATTTGTAGATATAGAAACTATAGACTCAGTTTTAGATAATACTGACTTAGTTTTGCTTGATTTAAAACATATGGTTGAAGAAAAATCTATTGATTTGACTGGTGTGGGTATGGATAAAGCTTTAAAACTTGCTAAACACTTAGAATCAAGAAATATTCCAGTATGGATAAGACATGTTTTAGTTCCTGGGATTACTGATGATATAGATAACTTAGAAAGATTAGGTAGATTCGTTGCTACATTAAAAAATGTAGAGAGATTCGAATTGCTACCATATCATTCTATGGGAATACACAAATGGGAAAATTTAGGCGTTGATTATGAGTTAAAAGATGTTCCTGATGCTACCAAAGAAGATATAAAAAAAGCTAGTGAAATAATCTCTAAGTTTGGAGCAAAAGTATATAATAGCTAATACTCCTTGAGATTAATAACTATCACAATAAAATAAGGTAAAATATACGATTTAAAAAACCTTATATTTTACCTTATTTTTAATATACTTTATCTACACTCATCAATTTGATAATTTAAGTCTATAAAACTCAGATGCACTTACAGGTCTGCCAAATAAAAAACCTTGAATAATATCTACACCTAAACTCTTCACTATATTGTATTCTTCATAAGACTCAATACCCTCAACACAAACTTTCAAATTGATAATATGAGCTAATTTAATAATATATTCTAGAAAGGTATGTTCATAACTATTATATGTAATATTCTTAACAAAACTTCTTTCAATCTTTATTATATTAACAGATAACTCTTTAAGATAATTTAAAGATGAATACCCAGTACCAAAATCATCAATTGCAATATGTACTCCAATACTTTTTAAACTGATAAACTTGTCATTCAATAAATTTATATCTGGTATCCAACAATTCTCTGTTAGTTCTAAAATCAAAAACTCAGGTTTTAATTGATATTCTATCAAACATTCTATTATAAAATCTCTAAAAAAATCCTCTTTTAATTGAATATACGATACATTTACAGATATTTTGAAATCTGGATTTACTTTATGCCATTCTTTACACTGTTTTATGGCCTCTTTTATAATCCATTTTCCTACTGGTATAATTAGATTACTTTGTTCTAGTATTGGTATAAATTCAACAGGAGATACTTCTCCATAAGTATTTGAATGCCATCTCAAAAGTGCCTCTGCTCCTATAACGTTTTTGGTAGATGCATCTACCTGTGGCTGGAAAAATAACTCAAGGTCATTAAAATCATTTTCAATACACTCTCTCAATTTCTGTTGCATTGAAATTACTTTCAACTTATTTTCATAGAGTTCTTTTGAAAAAAACTTCATTCTATTTTTACCACCCATTTTTGCGATATCTAGTGCAATGTCAACATGTTTAAATAAGTCCAAATAATTATCTCCATCTTCTGGGTACATAGCAACCCCCGCAGTTACTGTACAATAGTACTTATTTGATTCGATTTCATGCTGAGTATTTGTATACAATTGTATTTTTTCATATAAATTCTCTATCGTTTCTTTATTGCACATAGGGTAAAAAAATGCAAATTCATCTCCATCTAATCTGTACAATCTAACATCCTTAGGTAAATATTCTAAAACTTCTGTAGCAATTGCACGCAAAACCTTATCACCATAAGAGTGCCCATATTTCTCATTTATATTTTTAAAATTATCAATATCCATGATAAATATAGCTCCACTTGTATAGATTTTCTCTTTTATAATACAATTCATTCTGTATTCAAATTGTTCTCTATTCCAGGTTCCTGTGATAGAATCAAATTTATTCTTTTCACCTATATTCTTTATTCTACCAACTATAATTATAGTTTTTTGGTCATCTGATACATAAGCCTTCCCTCTACAAGAAATCCATACTACTTCTTCATATTTATTAATTAATCTATATTCTAAATTATGTTCATCTTTTTTTCCATCTACCAACGCTTGTATATCATCTTTCCATACTTTGACATCATCTGGATAAACAGTTTTACTCCAACAATTGACTACATCAGAATCCATATCTTTACTTAAGTTAAATTCATCAAAAATTGCTGAAGAAATTTTAAATTTATTCCTATTTATATCCCAAAAAAATATATAATCTTCTGTGCTTTGAGACAAAAGTTCAAAGAAAATTTCTATATGATCTAAATTTAAAGAGTTCGATTCTTCTCTCATCTTTTCCCCCTACAATATAAGTAATATAGTAAGATTATAACCCTACTTATAATAAAAATAAAGTAGGGTTATAATTTATTACTATTGGTGTAGTTTAATCAACAAAATATTCTTATTTATATTATACTATTTTACTAATCTTTTTATCTCATCAAATGCATCTTCATTTCCATTTCCTCCTACCTTAGTTATCTTATCAAATTTCTTACTTTTAACTAAAGTTTTTTGAGACTCATCAAGTGATTTTTCTACAATCATTACTGGTGATTTATTTTTACCTGCTAAAACACCTACTGTTAAAGCATCTATTAAATCATTTTCTCTTAACATCCCATTTTTTGTTACATAAAGATTTCTTAGTTCTTTATCCTTATAAAACTCTTCTATTACTTTTGAATTTGTTTTATTTCTATCTTCTCCACCTATTCTCTTTGGATTTGGAAACTGTTTTTCTATAGATTTTGGCAAAGAAGTTTCTCCTCCTATAATATAAGATTTTGATATTTCTTCTTCATCTATAAATTTTTTAATAGATGTTATCTCATTTTTTACATTTGTAAGAATTATTGGAGTTTTATTTTGTGCTGAAATGCCACCAACACTTATTGCATCTGCTAATCCGTCATGTCCATTGACTACAGATACTTTTTCTACATCTATTATTTTATCTATTTCTTTAGCAAGTCTTAGAGAAGTTGAATATCTATCTACTCCACCTATTCTTATAATAGTAAGCCCTTTTAATTTTAATTCTTTTTCTAAATCAGAGCTTAATGTATTTTCTCCACCTATTATATAAATATTTTTTGCTTTTAATCTTTTTATCTCTTCTTCTGTATTTGCATTTAATTTATCTTTTTCAGTTAATAAAATAGGTGCATTTTTAGTAGATGAAAATGGAGTTGCTGATAGGGCATCTGGTATTGATGTACTATTTACCAGTATCACATTTTCAGCTGATTCAAAACCTCTTTTACTTATTTTTATAGCAGTTTTGTATCTATCATCACCTGTTAAATTTTCTTCTGATGGACTAGTTGTATTAGTGGATGAACCTCCACTACTTCCTCCGCTGTTTCCACCACTATTTCCACCTGAATTATCATTATCTCCTTGGTTATCAGGTATCTTCTCCCATTGCGCATAAAGTACTATATTATCATCAACATTAATTATATCACTTCCATCACCTTTATATGGAGTTCCACTACCATCTGGTTTTGTATTCCATCCAATAAATTTGTACCCTTCTTTTGTAAGATTTCCTGTATTCGCTTTTACACTTGTATTTGTATTTCCATCATGCAGTTCATCTTCAGGTACATCTCCTTGTCCACCATTATTTTCATATTTAACTCTGTATTTATCTGTCCAAAATGCATAAAGAGTTGTATTTGTATCCTTTATGTTAAACTTTTCTCCTGCTTTATACCTACTTCCTGTATCATCTGCTTTTGTACTCCAATAAAAATTGCCTCCTCTACCAGAAGGTGCTACTAAACCATTATCACCAAGTATAGTAACTTCATCTCCTTTTCCATATATATTATTATCTATTGGCGCTGTACCTGTACTTCCATTTTTATCATATGTTACTCTACATTCTTCTTTCCATTGTGCAAATAAAATTGTATTTTTTGTAAGGTTAAATTTATCACCATCTCTGTATGAAGTACCTTCACCATTATTTTTTGTATTCCATCCCATAAATATTGCTCCAGATTTAGATGGTATCTGACTTGTAACAGTTACTTCAGCGCCTTTTTTATGTTTTTCTTCTGATATACTTCCTGTTCCTCCATTTAAGTTATAATCTAATTTATATCCCCATTGTGCATATATCGTATCTCCTGCTATATTTGGCGGAATAGGGTCCCCTTCTTTGAAAGATGTGCCACTTCCATCTTCTTCTGTATTCCACCCTATGAATTCTTCATCACCATTGATAAGTCCACCTGACCCTGGGAATTTGTCAGCCTCTCCTGGTTTTGGTAGTTCTGGAAGTGTACCTGTTCCTCCATTACCATCCAGTTGCAAATCATACTCCCATTGTGCATAAAGATCTACGTTAAAATTGTCATAATCGTTTAATAATACCTCAAAACTTGAGCCTAAATTATAAGATGTTCCTGTACCATCAGCTTTTGTATTCCATTTTGTAAGTTTATAATTTGTTTTTTTAAGGTCACCTTCATTTCCTTTAATTTGCAAAGTAGCATTCTGATGATACTTATTTGAATCTGATGGAACATTACCTGAAGTATTTCCATTTCCGTTATATCTTACTTGTAAAAAGTCTGGAATCCAAATGGCATAAAGTGTTGTATCTCTATCGATATCTGTTCCTATTAGAATTTCTCCGCTTCCATATGGTTGAGTACCACTTGCCAAATGGTCCCTTGAGACACTCCAAGCATCAGTATGATAGTTTGCTCTTGTAAGATTATTACTGAACGCTAAATAAGAATCAAAATTATCAAGGTCATATACTTTTTGACCTGTTATTACTGGTCCAGGAATAACATTTCCCCCATTAAATATAGCTTCATTTATCGTTCCTCCAGTAGCCCCATTATCATCATAAGTTATTGTAATATTATTAACTCGCCTTAAGCTTTTATCTTGAATCTGCTTATTAAATATCTTATTTAAATCATAATCAGCAAAAACATTTGAATAATTTAAAGGAATTATAGCAAATGTAAGTATGCATATAGTTAACTTTTTTAACTTTTTATTCATCAAAACCCTCCCCTTTATATAAAAATTAATTTTATTTTTCATTTTGTAATTTGTAAAATAAAGAAATACTGATAAAATCTATATCAGTATTTCTTATAATTATTAAAATCTTATTCTTATATAAATATTAAATACGATTTTAGATTATAAATTACAATAATAAACAACTTATATTATTAATTTTTTTGCCACACTGCATATAATATAATGTTTCTTTCGTCCATAGTGATTGTACCTGATACTATTGTTGATGAGTCATTTCTAACTGTACTCCATCCTACAAATGTATAAGTATCAGCATTAAGCCCATTAACATTTCCTAAAACAGTCACAGTATCTCCTTTTTTATATTCTGTTGTATCAACAGGAGCCATACCTGAAACAGTTACTCCTGAAGGGAAGTTTGCACTATAAGCTACCCTATAAGTTTTTTCAGTTACAGTAAAATAAATTGTGTTTGGATTAATTCCAGAAGAATCAAGTGCAACTATTTGAGATTGACTTACTGGGTCTAAGTTGTATCCAGCAGGAACCTTTGTAGAGTCTGGAGTTATTGTATGGTCTCCAAGTACAGCATTAACAACCTCTGTATACGTATCTCCAACTATATTACCATCCTTATCTTTAAAACCAATTGTTAAAGTACGTTCTGCTTCTGAAGGCATCTTACTTACTGTAAAGTAAACTCTATCTGGTACAAGACCGCTTGTACTAAGATTTACCATTTCAAATTGGTTGTCTGGATTAAGTACATATCCATTTGGTACCTTTGTAGAATCAGATTCCACTCTATGATTTCCATATTTAGCTGGTAGTGTAACTGTATATGGGTCTCCAATTATTGCTCCACTATCTTTATCTTTAAAGTTAACTGTAACTATACGATTTACAAGTGGAATATCAGGACTTACTGTAAAGTAAACAATACTCTTGTCAAGCCCTGTTGGTTGTAAATTAACAGTCTGAGTTTGATTAGAAGGATCAAGCTTATAACCATTAGGAACTTTTGATGTGTTTGGTGTTACGTCATGTGAGCCTAGTATATCTGGAATTTCTTCTATATAAGTACTTCCAACATTATTTCCATCTTTATCCTTAAATCCAACTATAAGAACACGATTTTCTTCTGGCACTCCAGCCTTATCAGGAATTACTGTAAAATTAACTTCATTTGGGTTAACTCCATTTTGAGCAAGATTCACCACTTTAGATTGACTTGCTGGTTCTAATTTATATCCAGCAGGAATTTGTGTAGCATCAGGTGTAACTGTGCTATTTCCATACTTAGCTGGAACTCGAGTTGTATATGACCCAACTATAGCTCCTGTTTCTTTATTTTTATAATTGACCTTAATAGAAAGTTTTGCATTTGAAATTTCAGTAGATGCATATGATGTTCTTGTAGCGTTTCCATTCCCTGTATTAGGTGATGTATAGCTCCAATTTACTCCAGACATGTCTCGATTTGTCACAAAAGAATAAATTCCTGTCATTTGACTTCCTGTTATTCCTGCAGATGGTATGCCATTAGGGAATCCATAGCTTGTTCCATAAATAGTTGAAACTTTTTCCCCATTAATTTGTAATACCCAACCTTCTTGAGAACCTCCCTTTGGATCAGTTCCCCATACATACTTTACATTTAATGAGTTCCCACCACATGGGACAAATAATGAGAAAAATGTTACATATCCATTTCCCATATTTGCACGAAGGTCAACTTGATATCTTCCATTAATATCATATCTTCGCTCTGTACTTTGTAGTACTTCATTATTAACTTTATCTGGTAAAGTTTGTGCATATGATGGTACTCCTACACCAACAACTAAAGCTAAGGTTGCCACAAAAGATGTTAGTTTACTTAATCTGTGTTTCATTAAAAATCCCCCTCCAATATTTTTTATTTCAAACAGATTTTTCATACTTTATTTTGCATAGTCTTTATCAAAACTATTTATTTAAAGTCTAATTAATCTATTATGAAGTCTATCTTAAAAGTGAAGTTTTTATAGTTTATTTAATTTTTACTTGAAATCCTTTTTATTAAATAAAAAATATATTTAATTTTTACACAAATATATTAATACTTTATAGACTAGATATTTTGATTTTATTTTTGTAGAATTAAACAGCCTAAAAAAACAATAGCGTAAGATATTTTATATATTTATATTACTTAAAGTAATTAACTTTAATTGTTTTCAATTTCATGAAAATTAGTTGTGATATATGTTCAGAGTATCAATA
>NZ_JAGWCT010000018.1:0-54630 GCF_020657815.1 Clostridioides sp. ZZV15-6597
TGAGATGTTGTTTTTGATTGTTACTTGTTGATTTGGTTATTTTTTGTTTTCTTTGTTTTTTTTTTTTCAAGGAAGAGGCGGGCTACGGAGTTCGGCCTCGTTTTGGTGGGTTCGGGACTTTAATTATAGTGTTTGAGTTATATGGATAACTATGGTATTATATATAAAATATGGTAACAAAACTGTAACTTTTTATTGAGAATAGATAAAAGTATTGATAAAAAAATATGAAAAATATATTGGGGGTAAATAATAATATGAAGAATAGTAGAAAGATATTAGCTATAGGACTTACACTATCTTTAGTAATGGTAAATACTCCTATAGTAAATGCGTTGACATCAGTTGAACAAATAAAAGGTAATGATAGGTATGAAACAGCGGCAAAAATAGCGGATAAACAAAGCTATAATACAGCAATACTAATTAATTCAGATAATAGCTTGGCAGATGGTCTTAGTGCAAGTGGTTTAGCTGGAGCCTTAAATGCGCCTATTTTAATGACAAAACAAAATCAAATTCCAAGTACTACTATGGAAAGACTGAACAAAGCAAACACTGTATATATAATAGGTTCAGAATCGACAATAAGTAAAAATATTGAAAATCAATTACTTTCAAAAAAGAAGGTTGTACAAAGAATATTTGGTGAGAATAGATTTGATACGAGCGTAAAAATAGCTGAGAAAATCAAAGAAATCAAGCCTATTGATAAAGTAATTATAGCTAATGGAATTACAGGAGAAGCAGATGCGATAAGTGCATCATCAGTAGCGGCAAGAGATGGAGTTCCTATAATACTTACAGATGGAAATAGTGTAGGATTTGATACTACAGGATTAAAGAGTTATGCACTTGGTACTAGTGAAATAATAAGTGATGAATTGGTCAAAAGTACAAATTCTGTTAGGTTAGGTGGAACAGATAGATTTGACACCAATAAGAGAGTTATACAAGCGTTTTATAAAAACAGTAAAGAGTTTTACTTAAGCAAGGGTCTACAATTAACAGATGCATTAGCCGCTTCTACAATAGCAAAAAATGCTCCTGTAGTCTTAGTGGAAAATGGTAGCAATAAAAGTATTTTAAGTGGAGCAGACAAACTTACAGTACTTGGAGGAATAAATCAGAATATAATCAAACAATGTATAAATCAAGCTTCTCCAAATCAACAAGGATTATACTATAATCCAAATGATAGAGCGTTTAAGGACAGAATAAAGGGAAAAGTATATGCTCTTACAAAACAATACAGAAAAGAAAATGGAGTAAAAGAGTTATCTGTAGCAAGTAGATTAGAGGGACTAGCAAATGACTGGTCTAATTTAATGGCAAATAAGAAGACTTTATCTCATACAATAAATGGGAAAAATTCATATTCTACTTTTTTAAAGTACTTAGACTGGAGCGCGATTAAGCCTGGATATGTTGCAGTTCAGGGTGAAAATATAATTAAATATAAAATTCCAGATAAACCTGTTTACACAAATAGAGATGCAGATGATATAGGAAATTTTATTTTTAATGAGTGGAAGACAAATCCTGAAGAAGGTACCAATATGCTACATAAAGGATATGAAATAATGGGATTTGGAATAGCCATAACAGGAGATAAGAATATATATGCAACACATGAGTTTTATGGAAGATATAAAGAATAATAAAAATATATACAAAATGATAGTTGTGAGAAAATAATATATAAATAATAAAATTATAATGGAAAATAACATTTATATTAATATAATAATATAAATGTTATTTTTTTATAATTTAGCAGAAAAAAATTGTATCAAAAAGTTTAAATATGGTATAAAATGGGTAAGAAAGTAGTGAAAATTAAATGGCAAAATTAGGGAAACCTAATGACGCAAAACTATAGGGATTAAAGCTTTTAAAGCCATATCAGCCAGTTGCTAAAAAGAGTAAAGTCTTTTTATTTTATAATTAAGATTCTCTTTGAGTGTCTTTTTTTATTGTCTGAAACTATAGTATTTAAATTCATGAGAGATTAGAAATTTATTGAGGGAGGATTGTTGTTTCATGAAAAAAGCAATATCTTGTGTGCTAGCAGTATCAATGTGTAGTGCACCACTAAACGTTTTTGCAGAACCTATATTAGAGGGGAAGTTAAGGGCAGTTGAAAAATCAGTTACAGAGAAGTTAAAGGGGAATCTTGAAGTAGATTTAAATTTTTCACTTCCAATAAAAAATAATGAATCAGAAAGTATAACTAATACACAATTGGAATTAAAAGATGATAGTAATAATAGCGGAATAATAAAGCTTGGAGAAAAAGATTCAGGAACATTAAATATTGGAGCAGATAACATAGAATATACTATAAAAAAACTATCTGCAAGTAGAAGTGAAATAAAAAATAAAGATGAAAATATATCATATTATAATATTGTATTTAATAATTTACCTGTTGGAAAATACAATGTAGAAGTCTCTGGAAGTGGATTTAAGAGTAAAGAAATTAAAAATATTGATATATCAAGTTATTCACAAAGAGTTTTATTAAGCAATAGAGCAAGTGTAGATGATAAAAATCAACCTTTAAACTATGAACTATTCTTGATGGGGGATGTAAATAATGATGGAAAAGTGGATAAGAGTGATTATGAGGATGTATTAAAAAATATAGATTCAAATAAAAGTGAATATGATTTAAATAGAGATGGAAAGGTAGATATTGCTGACCTAGATTATATTCAGAAAAATTTAGGTCAAAGTGAAGATGCAAAAAGCCTAGAGAGTATAGTATCTACCAATCCTATAGTAGATACAAGTAAAGTAACATTAGAAAAAAACAGTGATACAAATATTCAGGGTACTGTAGAGGATTTATTCAGTGGAGAGAATAGTGGAGTTAAAATATCTCCAGCAAATGCAGGTGATAAGATATCAGAAGAAAAACCAGCAGTAATGGATATAGCTTTATCAGAAGCACTTGATATGGAAGTCATAAATATAAAAGCACCTGAAGGGAATGCTCCAGCAAAAGGAATAGTTGAAGTTACAGATAAACATGGTAATGTTCAACAGGTTCCTTATGAAAATAAAGAATATGTGGAAACTTTGAAAGAGGAACAGAAGCAAGAAGAAGTAAACAATGAACAAGAAGAAACAAATAATAAAGATGAAAATATAGAGCAGTCTGATAATAACAATTTAGACAATAATCAAGAAGAAAAAAATGATAAAGAAGATTCAACTTCAAATACAACTGATAAAGAAAATGACGATAAAGAAAATAATGATAAAGAAAATTCATCAACAGATAAGTCTGATTCAGACAAAGATACATCAAAACAAGAAGACAATATCAGCAAATATGATAGTTCTACAACATCTACATACGGTAGGTCAGCAGTAGAAACATATGCAGAAGTTCAAGATAGCGATATAGTAATAAATCTTGGTAAACAAGTAGCAGTAAAAAAGATAACAATAAAAATAACAGCTACAACAGCAAATGATAGAAATCTTGCAGAAATATCTAAAGTTGAATTTTTAAATAATGTATATAAAGAAATACCAAAACCAGATATGAATATACCTAAAATCAATAAAATATCAACTAGTACTGCTGTTGGAAATGAAAAGGTATCTTTTTATTGGAATAATGAAGTAAATGTATCAGCATATGAGCTTATATTAGATACGATTGACAGTAGCGGAAAGGTATTATCAACTAAAAAATTACAAACTAGTAAAAATACTATAGATGTTAGAGATATACAAGCATATGGATTATATAGAGTTAGCATACAGTCTTTAAATGGAGATTGGAGTAGTGGATATAAAGATGCAACAGCAGAAAACTTGGATGGAGTTCCAGAAAATGTAGACTCAAACTATAAGCCTATACAATTTAGTCCTGATAGTATAATAGAATTTCAAGTTGTTCCAGATACAAAACCAGAACCACCAGAAGGTATAAATGTCAAAGGTAGATTTAAGGCTCTTGATGTAAGTTGGAAAAATCATAAACAAGCTAAAGACTTTGATTTATATTATAGAGAAAAAAATTCTAATGGTTCTTGGACAAAATATAATGACAAACTTATTCGTAGAACAAGTTTAAAAATAGAAGGGCTTAAGGATAATACAACATATGAAGTTAGAATGACAGCTACCAATCATTTAGGAACTAGTAGAATGTCTAAAACATATATAGGAACAACTGAAAGTGTGGATGCTCCAACAACACCTAACTATAGACTAATTAATACTCCTAAGTTAGATGCAGGCTTTGGAATACCAACAAATCATATAGTAGATGTTACTTATCCAGCTGGATATGACAAAAGTGAATATAGTGATAAAAATCCATTTAATAAATTTAATGTGGTTGATGGAGATTTTACAACACATTGGACATTCCCAAGCTATAATGCAGCTGAGGGAACGAATAGAGGTCCAATAATAACTTTTGATAAAGCTTATACTATGGATACTTTTATGGCTACACCTCGTTTTGATGTTTCTGATAAGACAATTAATGACTTTGAAATACAATACTGGGATGAAAATGGTCAAGTACATAATTTAGGGGATGTACCTTTTGAAACAAAAACAGACCCTGTAAATAATAATAGATATGTAATGGTAAGATTAAAGGAACCAATAAATGCTACTAAAATACAAGTAAATGTTTGTTCTTCTTATTCATATAAAGCTAATATATCAGAACTTAAATTCTATGAGTATGACAGTATAGAAAAAGATGTAAGAAATCTATTTGTAGATGACTTACAAGTTGAATTAAAAGAAGATGTAACTCAAGAAAAAATAACAGAATTAAAAGATAGAATTAGCACTCCTGATAAAGTGAGTGGCGAATATCATCCATATAGGACAATTATTGATAGAGAATTAAAATTAGCACAAGACCTATATAATGATAGAGCCACACTTGCTGATGTAACAACTGTAAATCAAGATATAAATGTTTCAGGAAAATATAAAGACAAGAGTGGAAACTATACTGTTAAGTCTAATAACCTAGGTATGGGAAATGACTGGCAAGCATTGGGTGTAGCTGCTAGAGCTGGAGATGAAATCACGATATATGTTGGAAGTAAAAGTGGTAGAACTCCTAAACTAATATACACACAATACTATGGAGAGTCTGGTGCATATAAGAGTGGAGAAATAAATCTTAACACTGGTAAAAACGTAATTCAGTTAAGTAAGCTTCATAGTTTAGATGTAGAGTGTGGAGGAAGCTTGTACATAAGATACCCTTATGATACTCCAAGTGGTGGAGATATAAAGGTACGTGTAGCAGGGGCTACTAAGATACCACATCTTAACTTAAATGGAATGATAAATGATAAGAGTCCTGAAGGAGTTTCTGAATCTAAGAAAAAGATAAGAACCTATATAGAAGAATTAGCTAAATATAAGAATGATATAAAGGGAGAACCATATTATCCAGGAACTAATATTGGCAATTCATATGGATATTCAGAAACAACTGGTGTATTAAACACTACAGATATTGAAAGTGATAAAGTTACATTAAATGTTCCTGCAACAGCTGTATATCAAGGAATATCAAAAGGAAATTCTGATTTAAATACACAAGTAGATAGATTGTACAATAGTATGCTTGCATGGGAACAAATAATGGACTTAATATATTCTGAAAGAGGAGTATTTAAGACACAAGACTTAGATGGTAATGGAACTGTAGATGATAATGAATTTGACATAACCAAAAATGATATGGCTCCTAAATCTCGTATGAATATAAAATATCAAAGAATGTTTATTGGAGCATTTATGTATGCTTCTGGTTTACATGTAGGAGTAGAGTATGGTTCAGTTCCAGGGCTTATGAATGGAGTACCTTTCCAAATAGATGCTAGTGGAAAAGCTACAGGAGGAAGTTTATTTGGATGGGGAATAGGTCATGAGATAGGACATGTTACAGATATTGGTAAGATGACATATAGCGAAACTAGTAATAATGTACTTGCTTTACTTGCTCAAACATTTGACGATAAGACACATTCAAGACTTGAAGGTTCAACAATGGACAAGATATATGAACATGTAACTTCAAACAGTTTAGGTATACCGAGCAATGTATTTGAGAGACTTGGAATGTTGTGGCAATTACATTTAGCTTATGACAATGACTTTACTGGTTCAATGTTAAAGAATAACTCAGATGCTGATTTAAGCAATGACACATTCTATGCTAAAATTTCAAGAAAATACAGAGCACTTTCAAGTGGTGACCCAATAAACAACTTACCAAAAGACCAAATGTTAGTGGCAATGGCATCAAGTGTTGTTGAAAAAGATTTAAGAGATTACTTTAAGGCATGGGGAGTAGAAATTACACCAGAGCTAAACAGTATAATGGATAGTAAAAAGTACGAAAAAGAGACTAGAAAGATACAATATATAAATGATGAAGCTAGAAGAAAGATTTTAAATGAAAATATAGTAAGTATGGCAGAAGATACTAAAGTAAGTGCTGGCTTTGCTGATGGAGTACAAAGTGGTTCTCTAGTTAAATCTAATAAAATATCTATAGACCTAGATGTTGATAAAGACAAAGATAAGATATTAGGATATGAGATAATAAGAAGTGATGGAAACTATTTAGATGGTGAGAGTGGAACTCAAGTAAAATACAGAACAGTAGGATTTGTAGATGCAAAAGGAAATAGTCAAGCTAAATTTACTGATAATATATCTCCTCTTAACAATAGAGCATTCACATATAAAGTAGTTGCGTACGATTATCATCTAAATCCAACAGATGAGTTTGAAGTTGGTACTGTAAAATTATCAGATGAAGGAAAAATAAACAAGTCAGCATGGTCATTTATAACAAACACTGTTTCTGATGGTGATATTAGGACTGAAGATGACTCACATGGACCATTACAAAATCCAGAAATTGATAATATAAAGGATAATGATGCAAGTACAACATATAAAGGAAAGAGAATAAGTAAAGCTGAGTGGAACAAAGACCCTCAAAAAGACCCAGATATAAATGTAGAAGAAAATCCATATATAATAGTAGACATGAAAGAGACATTGCCTATAGTAGGGTTAAAATATACAAAACCAAAAAATGAAGCCAGAAAGTTATCACTAAAAGGATTATTCAACCTTAGAAAAGATACTAGTACAACATACAACCCTTTAACTAATTACAAGATACAAGTAAGTAATGATAAAAAGAATTGGGAAGATGTTAGCCAAGGAACTTTTGAATATGGACAAGACTTAGTTGGTGGAGGAAAAGACCAAGATAATGAAGCTAGAGTTACATTTAATAAAGATGGTAAACTTTGGACATACCAAGCTAGATATGTAAAACTAATATCAAACAATAAGTCTAATATAGAAGTTGCAGAGTTGGATATAGTTGGGCCTCCAGGTGACAATATAGAGATTGGAACAGTAAATAGTGTAGACCAAACTCGTACTAATGGAATTGGAAAACTAGCAGAAGATTATATATATCAAAGTGATGACCCTAATACAAGTGAAAATGAAGAAGCTAAGATTCCAGCTGGTTCAATAGTAATTACAGGAGAATACAGTGGAAATCCAGCGTTTAATTTACCATTACTTATAGATAAAAACAATAAAACTATATCTGGAGAAGCACTCTTATTTGCAGAGATACCAGAGAAAGGTGAATTAGGTGAAATAAGTAAAGGTACATGGGTTTACTATATGCCAAAAGAAAGCTTTGATTCTTTAAGTGATAAGGTTAAGGCTGAATTATATAGATATAATGAACTTCAAGGAGATACTCCAATAGGTCAAAGATTTGTAAGTGATACAATGTATGTACCTGTGGAAGCTAAAAATTATGATGAGTTAAAGACTATAAGTCTTACTGATAGTAATAGTAAAGCGAGAAAAGCTACAAGAAATGTTATTGATGTAAGTAACAAGAAGATTATATCTATAAATAATAAAGTAAAAGGTAATATTGTTAGAGACAAATAGTTAATAGAAATTTAAATATAATAAAATGATACTTATGGTATTTAATAGTTAATGTTAATAGCTATTAAAAATTTTAAAGAATAAAAAATTAAATATAAAATATGAAGTAAATATAGCACATGGATGTAGATATAAAATTAAGATAGTCTATAAATCAAATAAATAAGGTTGGGTGGATATTTGATTGTATCCACCTAGCTAGTGGTAGATAAGGAAGGGTGTTATGAGTAAAGGAAAATCTCTTATAAGAACTTTGGCAGTGTCGACTATGGCAGTAGCTATAACTGGTAGTGCTACATGTGCATATGCAGCTCCAGTATTACAAGGCACAAAAACATATGAAAAAGTAAATACTATAGATATATCTGTGGATTCAGTAGAGAATATAGTATATTCATTTCAAGCTAGTATAAAAGTACAAGGTGAAGTAGAAGTGGCAGATAATGAGCAAGGACAAAAGATTAAGTGGTCTGATAATATAGAAGCTCAGATAAAAAGTGGAAATGCAAATGCTAATTGTGTTTCAACATATGATAAAGCAAATAATATAACAACATTAGATATATATGTTACATCAAATGAAGATTTGCTAAATGAAAGTAGCTTAAACATAGGAAGAATATCTGTAAAAAAATCTGGCAGTAATTCAAATGCTGGCTATAAAGTTTTGGGGAATGGAACAGGTGATAAGCCAGCTTTAAAAATTGTAACTTACAACAATAAAACAATTGATTATGAAAGTATAGATTCTGGTGAAGGTTTAATATTTACTCTTATCAATGAGAATGAAGTAAAACCAATAGGAGGAACTGGAGCTAGTAAAAACGACCCTGAAAAGTATAAGGTTGAGAAAAGTGAAGCACTTGAGTATCTGCTAAACAATATTAGAGTAAAATATTCTGTTGTTAGCAAAGAAACAGAAGAAAGTGGCTCAAATATAATACTAAAACTTGGATTATCACAAAAAACAAGTAAAGGAAGAACAGCTACAGTAAATAAATATGTAGAGGTTACACTTCCAAAAAGCTTAGAGTATATAGTTGAAAATGAATTATCTAAACCAGACGAATTACCACCAGATAATAGTGGTGGCAATAATGGTGGAGGAAGCAATTCAGGTGGTTCATCTAGTGGTGGAAACTCTGGCGGAGGAAGTTCAAGTGATTCTACATCTAATGTCACAGTAAAAAAATTAAAAGGTGCTGATAGATTTGAGACTGCTGTTAAAATATCTCAAAGTGGTTGGACAAAATCAGATACAGTTGTAATAGTAAATGGAGAAGACAGAAGTATGGTGGATGGGCTTACAGCTACACCACTTGCCAGTGTAAAAAATTCACCAATTCTTTTATCTTCAAATGATAAACTTCCTCAAAAAACTGTAGAGGAACTAAAAAGATTAAATCCATCAAAAGTAATTGTAATAGGTGGAAATAACTCAATGCCAAATTCAGTTGTTGAAGCTATTAAAAGCGTAAATTCAAAAATATCAGTGCAAAGAATAGGTGGAGATACAAGATATCAAACTTCTATTAATATAGCAAAAGAAATTGATAAGACAAATAATGTAAGCAAGTTATATATAGGGGCAGGAAATGGAGAAGCAGATTCATTATCAATAGCATCATTAGCTGGTAAGGAAAAAACTCCAATAGTACTTACACAAAAAGATGGTGTAGATAATGAAGCAGAACAATTTATTAAATCAAACAAGGTGTCAAATGTATACTTTATTGGTGGAGTAGAGAAAATATCTAACAAGGCTATTGAACAAGTCGGAAAAATAGCAAATAAAGATGTATCAAAAAATAGAATAGCAGGTCAAAACAGACAAGAGACAAATGCTAAAGTAATAGATAAATTCTATTCTCAGTCTAAATTGGATGGAGTTGTAGTTGCTAACCAAGATAAGCTTATAGATGCTTTAGCAGTTGGTCCACTGGCAGCTAAGAATAATTCACCAGTTGTACTTGCTACAAATACGTTAGATAAATCACAAGAAACATCATTAAAAAATAAAAATTCATCTAAGTTGTTTGAAGTGGGTGGAGGAATAGCTTCATCTGTAGTAGATAAGATTAAGAGCTTAATTGAATCAAAATAACTATACTAAGATTAGTAAGAACTAGAATAAGAATGTATTTAGATATATAAATTTATATACCTAAAGTACATTCTTATTTTTTATTTAAGCTGTTTTAGTAAAAATGTAGTTAAAAGAATAATATAATATTAACTACATATATATGATATAAAATAGTTTTTATACATAGATTGTGTTTTAAGATATTAAAAATATACCTAAAAATAATTTATCTAAATTTTGACGAAATAGGACATTAATATCTAGACGAAAGATATTTATATAGGATATACTTTATAATGCATAGAAAATAAAGGAAAAATAAAGAAACAGTACTTCTTTTATAAATATAAAATATAAAAATCATCAGGGGGATATGAAAATGAACAAAAAAATATTATCATTAGGTCTAGCAGTATCATTAATATTGGTGAGCTTTAAAAATGTAAATGCATCATCAACAGTAGAAAAAATATATGGTAAAGATAGATATAAAACAGCAGCAAAGATAGCTGATAGACAAACTTATGAAACAGTAATTTTAGTGAATACAGAAAAATCGCTTGCAGATGGATTAAGTGCAAGTGGATTGTCAGGTGCAACAAAAGCACCAATATTATTTACACAAAAAAACAAGATACCAACAGATACAAATAGATGTTTAAAAAATGTGAAAAAAGTATACATAATAGGTACAGAAGATACTATAAGTAAATCAGTAGAAAAAGAATTAAATTCTAAAAATATAGAAGTCGAGAGAATTGGTGGAGAAGATAGACTAAAAACAAGCTATTTAATAGCTAAAGAAATAGCAACTATAAAAAAAGTGGATAAGGTACTATTAACTAATGCCTACAGTGGAGAAGCAGATGCTATGAGTGTATCATCAGTAGCTACTAGAGATGGAGCTCCAATCATACTTACAGATGGTAAGAGTGTGCCTTTTGATGTTAAAAGTATACAATCGTATTGTATAGGCTCAGAAGAAATAATGAGTAGTGCTATAGTTAAGAATACAAACTCAGTAAGAATAGAAGGAACTGACCGATTTGAAACCAATGAGAAGGTAATTGACTATTTTTATAAAAATGTAGATAGGTTCTATGTATCAGATGGCTATCAATTAGTAGATGCTATAGCAGCTGCACCATTAACTAAAGATTTTCCAATGGTATTAGTTAATGATGGTAGTAGTAAAGTTGTGTTAGAAGGAGCTAAGCATATAACTTCTATAGGTGAGTTAAGTGATAAGGTGATAGAACAATGTGTAAGCGCATCAAAGTCAAATGGGCAATCTCCAACAATCACAATAGGAAATACAGAGCTATATAAAGGGGAAAAGTTTGATAGTAGTAAGTTGAATATAGTAGCTAAAGATAATACTGGGAAGGTTTTACCAATAGAAATTGATGGATTTATAGATACAAATAGAGTAGGTACATATATATTAACATTAAAGGCTACAGATGAATGGGGGAAAAGCACAGAAAAAAGGGTAGAAATAAAAGTGCTAGACGATAAAACTCATGACTACAATAGCCCAGAGTTTAAAAAGATGGTGTCTACTGAAATGTATAACCTAATTAATTCTTATAGAAAAGAAAAAGGGAAAGATTCTTTAGTAGTATCTAGTAGGCTAGAAGGAATGGCAAATGCATGGTCTAAGTATATGATGGATAAAAAAGTTTTTGCGCATTATATAGATGGGAAAAATGCTCCACAAGTATTTTCTGAATTTGGAATGAGAAGTGAAGAGAATATAGCATATATTTATATTAATTCTAAGAGTGTTCAAACGACTCAAGATGCTAAAGATATGGCAAAGACTATATTTGAAGTGTGGAAGAAGTCTCCTGAGTACAACGCAAATATGCTTAGTGATGATTTTTATAGTACTGGATTTGGACTTTATATATTATCTGATGGTCAGGTACATGCTACTCAAGAATTTTTAAATGGTAATGAAGGTAGCTTGTAAAAAATACCATAAATCTTGTTTTTTTGTTAATTTACTGATATCATAAAATTTAAAATCACATCTAAAGTACTTTTTGTAATCTGTTTTGTTATTTACTTTACAGGTTATGGTATTTTAGATGTTTTTTATTTTAGAATTTATAAATTTTAAGGGAATAACTACTGAGGATGTAATTTATAATGAGTTGAATTATTAAAAGATTGGTAGGAGGAGTTTTATGAAGGTAGATAAGAGAATATTATCAATAGGATTGACAGTATCATTAATAATGGCAGGGTCAATAAATATCAATGCACTTTCAAGTATAGAAAAGATACAAGGGAAAGATAGATATGAGACATCTGCATTGATAGCAGATAAACAAATATATGACACAGTCATATTAGTAAATACTGATAATTCTATAGTAGATGGATTAAGTGCAAGTGGATTATCAGGAGTTGCAAAAGCGCCTATAATGTTGGTACAAAAAGATAAGATACCAGCTGATGTTGAAAAAAGATTAAAGGATGTTAAGAATGCTTATGTTATAGGTACAGAGGATACTATAGGTAAATCTGTAGAAAATCAACTTAAGAATAAGGGTATTGAGGTTAAAAGAATTGGTGGAGAAGATAGAATAAAGACTAGCTATCTTATAGCTAAGGAGATTTCTACTATTAAGCCAGTAAATAAAGGTGATAAAGTATTCCTTGTAAATGGATATACAGGTGAAGCTGATGCAATGAGTGTATCTTCTGTTGCAGCTAGAGATGGAGTACCTGTAATACTTACTGATGGAAAGAGCATACCGTTTAAGGTTGATGATGTTCAATGTTATTCTCTTGGGTCAGAAGAGATAATGAGTAATGAACTTGTAAGTAAGACTAATTCTGTTAGGATTGCTGGTAAGGATAGATTTGAGACTAATAGGAAGGTTATACAACGTTTTTATAAGGGAACAAAGAAGTTTTATGTTTCTCAAGGGTATAAGTTAGTTGATGCTGTGGCAGGTTCTCCATTAGCTAAGGAGAAGCCTATAGTACTTGTTAATGATGGAAGTGATAAGAGTGTGCTTAGAGGAGCTGATGAAGTTACTTCTTTAGGCGGAATGGATAAGAAGGTTGTTGAACAATGTGTGAGTATTGCGTCTGATAAAAATACTTTGCCTACAATAACTGCTAATGATGTAGAGCTTTCTGTAGGGGATAAGTTTGATAATAGTATGTTGAATATAGTTGCTACTGATTATTATGGAAATGATTTAAAGGCTAATGTTGAAGGAAATGTAGATACCAGTAAGGCAGGTACATATGTTTTAAAAATAAGTACTTTTGATAATTTTGGTCAGAAGTGTGAGATTAGTGTAAATGTTAAGGTAATTGTAAATACAAGTACAAAAGATCCTAATAGTTATGAGTTTAAGGCTATGGTTTCTAATGAAATGTATAATTTAGTGAACTCATATAGAAAAGAAAAAGGTAAGAAGAGTTTAAGAAAATTAGATTCTTTAGCTGGAATGGCAAATTCATGGTCCAAGTATATGGATGAAAAGAAGATATTTGCTCATGAAATTGATGGGAAAAATGCAGCTGAAATTTTTTCTGGTTTTGGAATGAGAAGTGATGAGAATATTGCATATTTACCTATGAATGTTAAGTCTGTTTATACATCTAAAGATGCAAAAGATATAGCTAAGTCTATTTTTGATTTGTGGAAGAAGTCTTCTAAGTATAATGAGAATATGTTAAAAGAAGAGTTTTATAGTTTTGGATTTGGAATGTATGTTTCTACTCAAGGTGAAGTTAATGCTACAATGGAATTTCTAAATAGTTAGACTTTATATTAGTATTTATGGTAGAAAATGTATAGGCAATTAATCGTATAAAATTAATAATAAAATTAAAATTAATAATAAAATTTAAATAAAACTAAAATGTTGAAAAAAAAGTTAATTTGTTGGAAAAAACTTCTGTTAATTTTGCATAAATTATTGAAATTCTATTTTATATAGTCTATCATAAGAGTGTGAGAAATATTTGGTTTATATGAACATGAAATTTTAATGTACATAATTAAAGAGATGTAATTAATATAATGTTGGGAGGAATTTAAGGAATGAATAAGAAAAGTTTGGCAGTTGTAATGTCTGCCGTTACAGTAATCGGGTCAGCAGCACCAGTTTTTGCTGCAGCAGAGGATAGTTTTCCAAATGGAAATACCACTGTATCTAATAGTAAGTATAGTGATATAGAAAGAATACTTAAAAAATATGTTGCAGATGGGGTACAAAATATAACAGTTAACTTTTTTGATAAAAAAGGTAACTCAAAAGGTGTATCTATATCAAACTTAGTAGAAAGTCAAATAAGTTATGTTAAAGATGAAATTAAAGATTTAAAAGCTGGAGAATATGCAAAGATATCTGTAAAAGTTGCAGATGGAACAGCAAAAAAATATGATGATACATTATTAACAGCACTTGGTGATAATAAGGTAGTTGATAAAGTTGCTACTGCAACAGCAGTTAAAATTGTAGATCAAAATGGAGCTTCAATAGAAAATGATGCTAAATTAAAGCTACAAAAATATGATACAAATACATCAGCTTATGTAGATGGAGCTACTAGTGCTGATGTTTTAGCAGCTACAAAGGCAGCAGTTACAAAATCTGAATTTGCTGCTAAGACTGGTAATAGTGCTACAGGAACATTAACTATTACAGCAGCATATGCTGATGCAGTAGCAGGTGCAGTTAAATTAAAATATGATACAAAAACAGAAGTAGCACCTACTTTAGATACAGAAGTAGCATCTATTGATGGTACTAAAGAAATATATGATTTTAGTAAACCAGTTATAACAGTTAACACTACTGATGGTACATCAAAATTAAGTTTTGAAAAAACTGGAGAAAAAGTTGGAGCAGTTGTATCAAATGTAACAGTTATAGCAGCATCAGACGAAACAGTTACTATATCTGGAGATGCAAAAGAAAAAGCGCAAGCTTTAGCTAAAAAATATGTATTTAAAGATACTGAATTAGAAAATGCATATAAGACAGTAACAGCAAGTGATTTTGAAAAAACTGACAATGATTATTATGAAGTAGTTCTTTATCCTACAGGAAAAAGATTAAATACAGCTTCAACATATGCATCATCTAACTATAAGCCAGAGTTACCTGAAAGTGATAGAGTAGATACTCCTGCTATAATAACATTAAGATCTACTAATAAGAATAACTTAAAATCAGCTTTAGATGAATTAAGAACTTCAAACAATTCTTATTCAAATAATTCTGTATTAGCTGGTGATGATAGAATAGAAACTGCAATTGAAATAAGTAAAGATTCTTATAATGCAGATGGAGGAATTGGGTCTAATTACAAAGAAGCAGAAAATGTGGTATTAGTAGGATCACAATCAATAGTGGATGGTCTAGTAGCATCACCTTTAGCTGCTGCTAAAGAAGCTCCATTATTATTAACTTCAAAAGATAAATTAGATTCATCAGTAAAATCTGAGATAAAGAGAGTAATGGGATTAGATGATAAAACTGGAATAACATCTAAAAAGACTGTTTATATAGCTGGTGGAGAAAATTCTGTATCTAAAGAAGTAGTAAATGAGTTAAAAGATATGGGATTAAAAGTTGAAAGATTATCTGGTGATGACAGATATGCTACATCTTTAGAAATAGCTGATGAAATAGGTCTAAACCATAATAAAGTATTTGTAGTTGGTGGTACTGGATTAGCAGATGCAATGAGTATAGCATCAGTTGCTTCTAATAAAGAAATGCCAATAGTAGTAGTTGATGGAAAAGGAAAAGATTTATCATCTGATGCAAAAGACTTTATAGGAAGTGCTTATGTAGATATAATAGGTGGAAAGTCTAGTGTTTCTGAAGATATGGAAGATGCTATAGATGATGCTACTGGTAAGAGCCCAGAAAGAGTTAGTGGAGATGATAGACAAGATACTAATGCAGAAGTTATAAAAACTTATTTTGAAAAAGATAATGATGATAGTGTAATTAAAACAGGTGTTAAAAACTTCTATGTTGCTAAAGATGGTTCTACAAAAGAAGATCAATTAGTAGATGCTTTAGCAATAGCAGCAGTAGCAGGTCACTATCAAGCTCCAATAGTTTTAGCAACTGATAGTTTATCTTCTGACCAATCAGTAGCAATAAGTAAAGTTACAAATTCTGATGATTCTAAGAAATTAACTCAAGTTGGTAAAGGAATAGCTGATTCAGTTATTAAGAGAATAAAAGATTTATTAGAATTATAAGATAAAGTTAAAATATAAATAAGAGGGAACTTCTTTGAAGAAGTTCTCTTTTTTATAAAAAGAAATTAAAAAAGGAACTAAAAATAGTTCCTTTTTTTGTGAGAAATACCTAAATAATTAAAGATGTAATTTATTTAAGTATGATTATTATACTATAAATAAAAATAATTGTCTACTATTCTATAATTTTAAGGTATAATAGTAATTGTATGATAAAAAAGGAGGTAAATTAAATATGTCAGTTTTAGATACAATATTGGATAAAGCAGATGAGCAGGAAATAAAAAGGCTTAATGTAATAGTTGATAAAATAGAATCTTTAGAAAAAGATATGGAAAATATGTCTGATGATGAATTAAAAAAAATGACAGGCCTATTTAGAGATAGATTAGAAAAAGGAGAAACTTTAGATAGTTTACTCCCAGAAGCATTTGCAGTAGCAAGGGAAGCTTCAAAAAGAGTATTAGGAATGCGTCAATATAGAGTTCAATTAATTGGAGGTATTGTAATTCATCAAGGGAAAATAGCAGAAATGAAAACTGGTGAAGGTAAAACTTTGGTAGAGGTTGCACCTGTTTATCTAAATGCTTTAACAGGTAAAGGTGTGCATGTTGTTACAGTAAATGACTATTTAGCCCAACGTGATAAAGAACTAATGCAACCAGTATATGAGTTTTTAGGTATGTCTGTAGGAGTGATTATTGCAGATCTTACACCTGAAGTTAGAAAAGTTCAATACAATTGCGATATTACTTATGGTACAAATAATGAATTTGGATTTGATTATTTGAAAGATAATATGGTAACTAAAAAGTTTGATAAAGTACAAAGAGAGTTGAATTTTGCTATAGTTGATGAGGTGGATTCAATACTTATAGATGAGGCTAGAACTCCACTTATAATTGCTGGAGAGGGTGATGAAGATTCAAAGCTTTATGAATTAGCAAATTCATTTATAAAAACAATAAAAGAAGAAGATTATGAATTAGATAGAAAAGATAAGACAGTATCTCTAAAAGAAAGTGGTATTGATAAGGCTGAATCATTTTTTGGGATTAAAAATCTTACAGATATAGAAAATATAGAATTATATCATCATATAAATCAGTCTCTTAGAGGTCATAAACTTATGGAAAAAGATGTTGATTATGTTGTAGTTAATCAAGAAGTAATGATAGTTGATGAATTTACAGGTAGAGTAATGGATGGAAGAAGATATACAGATGGTCTACATCAAGCTATAGAAGCAAAAGAAGGGGTAGAAATAAAAGATGAATCTAAAACTATGGCTACAGTTACATTTCAGAACTTCTTTAGATTATATAGCAAACTTTCTGGAATGACAGGAACTGCCAAAACTGAAGAGGGAGAATTTGAATCAATTTATAAATTAAATGTTGTACAAATTCCTACTAACAAACCAGTTATAAGAGCAGATCTTCATGATAAAGTGTTTAGAACAGAGAAAGAAAAGTATCAAGCTGTTGTAGAAGAGGTAACAAGGATACATAGAACAAAACAACCAATTCTTATAGGTACTGTTTCTGTTGAAAAATCAGAGATGTTGTCTGGTATGCTTAAGAAAGAGGGAATAAAACATCAAGTTCTAAATGCCAAGGAAAATGATAAGGAAGCACTAATAGTATCAAAAGCTGGTAAATTGGGTTCAGTAACTATTGCAACTAATATGGCAGGTAGAGGAACAGATATTTCTTTAGGAGCAGGTGACAAAGAAGAAGAAAATAGAGTGAAAGAATTAGGAGGTCTTTATGTAATAGGGACTGAAAGACATGAATCGAGAAGAATTGATAATCAGCTTAGAGGTCGTTCTGGACGTCAAGGTGATCCTGGAACCTCAAGATTCTTTGTTAGTCTTGAAGATGATGTAATCAAACTGTATGGTGGAAAAACTATAGAAAAACTTATGAAACGAACAAGTCCAAATGAAAATAGTTCTATTGAGAGCAAATCTCTTACAAAAGCAATAGAAAGAGCTCAAAAAGGAGTAGAAGGTAAAAATTTTGAAATAAGAAAAAACGTCCTTAAGTATGATGATACTGTAAATGAGCAAAGAAAAGTAATATATAATGAGAGAAATAAAGTTCTAAGTGATGAAGATATACATGAAGACATTCAAAAAATGGTTAAAGAGATAATACAAGAGTCAGCTGATAAATATTTAGTGAAAAGAAAAAGAGACTACTATGGATATTTTAAATATCTTTATAATACATTTATGCCAGCCAATACTTTGCTAATACCTGATTTAGATAATAAAAATATTGAAGAAATAATCAGTAGTACTTATGAGATATCAAAAAGAGTTTATGATTTAAAAAAGATGGTAGTTGGACTTGATAAAATAACAGAAATGGAAAAGGTTGTTCTTTTAAAAGTTGTTGATCAATATTGGGTAGAACATATAGATGCCATGGACCAGTTAAAACAATATATAGGATTTAAATCATATGCACAAAAAGATCCATTTAAAGAATATGCAATGGAAGGATATGATATGTTTGAATTGTTAAATAAAAATATAAGAGAGACTACTATACAATACTTGTATAAATTTAATTAAAAAGAATTACTTACGTGGTTGTTATTAAATATAAATATTAATAAGTATTTTTAATTTTATATATTGAAATTACAATTAAATTATTAAATCCATATAAATGAAAAAGAAGCTGAAAATCAGCTTCTTTTTCTGTGTGAGAAATACGGAAAAAAGAGATGCTTGAAATTTCTTTCTTCCATTTAATATTATACTATAAAGAAGATGAAAAGTCTATTAGTTATAAACTGGATTATAAAAAAAAATTACAATTTTGTTACTTTTTTGTATACATAAATAATTATAAAATAAAGCACTAAAATTAATTTTATAGTAAATGGTTAATTACTACAATAAATCCTATTTATTGAAATAATGTGAGATATATATTATAATTGGTAAATAAGGAAAAATTGATAAAAAACTGAAATTTTTAGGGGGAAAAAACCATGAATAGAAAAAATCTTTCAGTAGTTATGGCAGCTGCAATGATAAGTACATCAGTAGCTCCAGTTTTTGCTGCGGAAACTACACAGGTAAAAAAGCAAACAATAACTAAAAAAGAAGCTACAGAATTAGTTTCAAAAGTTAGAGACCTAATGTCTCAAAAATATACTGGAGGTTCTCAAGTTGGACAACCAATATATGAAATAAAGGTTGGTGAAACTTCATCACAATTAAAAATAATAACTAATATAGATGAATTAGAAAAATTAGTAAATGCTTTGGGAGAAAATAAAGAACTTCTTGTAACTATAACAGACAAAGGACATATAACAAATAGTGCAAATGAAGTAGTTGCTGAAGCAATTGAAAAATATGAAAACTCAGCAGACCTTTCAGCTGAAGCTAATTCTATAACAGAAAAAGCTAAAACTGAAACTAATGGAATTTATAAAGTTGCAGATGTAAAAGCTTCATATGATAGTGCCAAAGATAAGTTAGTTATAACACTAAGTGATAAAGCAGAAACAGTAACTTCTAAAACTATAACAGTGGGTGTTGGTGATGAAAAGGTTGATTTAACAGTAAATCCAGTTGATTCAACTGGGACAAATTTAGATCCTTCTGCAGAAGGTTTTAAAGTAGAAAAAATCAATAAATTAGGTGTAGCAGGAGCTAAAAATATTGATGATATTCAATTAGCCGAAATAACTATAAAAAATAGTGATTTAAACACAGTTTCACCACAAGATTTATATGATGGATATAGATTAACTGTCCAAGGTAATATGGTAGTAAATGGTACATCAAAATCACTTAGTGATATTTCAGCAAAAGATTCAGAAACAGGAAAGTATAAATTTACTGTTAAATATACTGATGCATCTGGAAATGCGATAGAACTTACTGTAGAAAGTACTAACGAAAAAGAGTTAAAAGATGCTAAATCAGCATTGGAAGGAAATTCAAAAGTTAAATTAATAGCTGGAGACGATAGATATGCAACTGCAGTAGCTATAGCAAAACAAACAAAATATACTGATAATGTAGTTATAGTTAATTCAAATAAATTAGTTGATGGGTTAGCAGCTACACCACTAGCTCAATCTAAAAAAGCACCTATATTGTTGTCATCTGATAGTGAAATACCAAAAGTAACTTTAGATTATATAAAAGATATAATTAAGAAAAGCCCATCTGCTAAGATATATATAGTAGGTGGAGAGTCAGCAGTATCAAATACAGCTAAAAAGCAATTAGAATCAATAACTAAGAATATTGAAAGACTAGCTGGAGATGATAGACATACAACTTCAGTAGCAGTAGCAAAAGCTATGGGTTCTTTTAAAGATGCATTTGTAGTAGGTGCAAAAGGAGAAGCTGATGCTATGAGTATAGCTGCTAAAGCTGCTGAACTTAAGGCTCCTATAATAGTAAATGGTTGGAATGATCTCTCAGCAGAAGCCATCAAGTTGATGGATGGAAAAGAGATTGGCATAGTTGGTGGTTCTAATAATGTATCTAGCCAAATTGAAAATCAACTTGTTGATATTGATAAAGATAGAAAAGTTCAAAGAGTTGAAGGAGAAACAAGACATGATACTAATGCTAAAGTCATAGAAACATATTATGATAAATTAGATAAACTATATATAGCAAAAGATGGATATGGAAATAATGGTATGCTAGTAGATGCATTGGCAGCAGGACCTCTAGCAGCAGGTAAAGGTCCAATACTTCTAGCTAAAACTGATATAACAGACTCACAAAAGAATGCCATTGGTAAAAAATTAAATCTTGGTGCAGAAGTAACTCAAATAGGTAATGGAGTTGAATTGACAGTAATACAAAAGATAGCTAAGATACTAGGTTGGTAATAACTTATACTGTGGAGAAGATTCCTTAATAAACAGAGGAATCTTTTTCTATAGTTATGCTATTTATTGTAAATTATAACATTTTATGAAATAGGAGGATATAGTAGTGGTAGATGCAACTTTATTTTTTACACCACATCAAGATGATGAAACTTTAAGTATGGGTAGTGCTATAATTGAGCATGTTGAAAAAAGTGATACACATGTAATATTGTGTACAGATGGTAGTAAATCAATAATAAGAAAAGTCTTAGATGATGGAGGGTCATGTTCTTATCATATTAAAGATGTGCATAAGTATTCTTTATCAGAAAGTGAATTTTCAAAAGATAGAGATGAAGAGTTTAAGGATAGTTGCGAAGCAATGGGTGTAAAAGAAAGTAATATACATATAGAAGATAATAGAGCTCATGATGGAGAATTAAATAAGGAAAAAGCAAGGGAAATAATTCTTAAGTACTTAAAAGAATATCCAGATGCGAAAGTAAAGACTGTTACTCCATTTAAAGCTAGTGGAATACATGAAGACCATAGAGCATTAGGTGAAGCAGCTTTAGAACTATACAAAGAAGGTAAAATAAAAGATTTAAGATTTTATGTAGAGCCATATGATTATAATGATTTCAAAAAAGTTAATCCAAATGTAGAGGTATGGGAGGTATTACCTAGTCAAGAAGAGAAGTTATTAAGTGCAATGAATGCATATAAAAAATGGAATCCTGAAAATAATCATTATGCTATAGGATATCATTCTGTAAAATCTCATTTTGATGACTTAGAATTAAATAAAATACAGTATGTTCATGCTCCATAAAATTATATTTAAATTAGGAGGAAATAATTAATGAAAATATCAAAAAAAATAATACCTTTGTTAACAGTATCATTTTTATCAATAGCTTTATCTAGCAATATTGTAAATGCATCTAATAAAGAGAATTTAATAGGTTCAGGGAGATGGGAGACAGCAATAAAAATAAGTCAAAATGGATGGTCAAGGACTGACAATGCTATACTAGTAAATGATAATTCAATAGCTGATGCATTATCTGCAACTCCATTTGCTAAATTGAAAGATGCACCTATTTTACTTTCTGGAAATAAAGAATTAGATGAAAGAACAAAGTCAGAATTGAAAAGGCTTGGAGTAAAAAATGTATTTTTAGTGGGTGGTTCAAATGCATTAGGTACAAATATTGAAAATCAATTGAAATCAGAGAAAATAACAGTTGAAAGAATTTCTGGAAATGATAGATATGAAACATCTGTAAAACTCGCTGAGAAATTGGATAAAGAAAAAGATATTTCTGATGTAATTGTAGTAAATGGAGAAAAAGGTCTGGCAGATGCTGTAAGTGTTGGTTCAATAGCAGCTCAAAACTATATGCCAATTATACTTTCAAATTCAAATAGTGGAGTTGAGGTAGCTAATAAATTTATAAAGTCTCAAAATATAAAAAATTCTTATATCATTGGAGGATTAAATTCTATTTCTAGTGAAATAGAAAAAAGCTTACCCAATGCTAAAAGAATATCAGGTAATAATAGAAATGAAACAAATGCAAATGTTATAAAGGAATTTTATAAAGAAACAGATTTAAGAAATGCATATATAACTAAGGATGGAATGAAGAAACAGAGTGATTTAATAGATTCACTATCAGTTGGAGTGTTAGCAGCAAAAAACAATTCTCCAGTGGTATTAGTAGGTAATAAAATTGATTCTGTTCAGAAAGATGTACTAAATACTAAGATATTTAGCACAGTTACTCAAGTTGGTGGGATAGGAAATGAAAATGCTTACAAAGATATATTGGATATGCAAGAAGAAACTAAATATACAGTTGAAACAATTGAAGAATTGAATTCTGCTTTAAAGAAAGTTGATGCTAATGATATTATAAAGTTTAGACCTGAAAAAAAGATAAGTGAATCTTTTAAATTAGAGACTGAAAAAGCTATAAAGGTTGATTTTTCTGGAGAATATAGTCAATCGATAACTATAAATATGCCAAACGGAGAATTGAATAATACAGGTGATATAAGTAAAACATTGATACTTAAAGATATAAAAGATGGAACTTTAACTAACTCAGGTTATATAAACCAAATGGATATTTCTGATGATAATGGTTGTAAGATTGAAAATGAAAATGATGGACAAATATGGCTTGTGACAATATTTAGTTCTGCAAAAGATGTAAATATAAGAAATGATGGAACTATAACGAAGGTAGATAATGATTCTTCAAGTACTAATATAAGAAATTCAGGAAAAATTGATACTGTTAGTGGAAATAAAGAACCAGGAATAAGTGGCAATAAGCCTAACACTAATAATACAGATAAAGATGATGATAGTGATACAGCAGCAGGATTATCTCCAAGTATAACTGAATGTTTTCCTATTGAAAATAATCAAATTATGTTAAATGTACCTCAAAAACCTAAAAATTCAAATTATAAAATTTATTATAGAGTATTGTCATATAAACCATCAGCTATGAGGGTCGGTGATAGGATTAATATAAATGATTGGGATTTGGTTGAAAATACTGATCCGTTTAAAGTAAATGCTAAAAATGGATCCTATATAGAAGTTATTGAAATTGATTATTCAAGAAAAAAAGTTTCAAGATGGGGGAGAGCTGGGACAACAGATGATGGCTTTAAAGTGGTAGCAAGTGGAATAAAGTCAAGTATTTCTATTGATGAAGATTCTAAAGTAACTATTAGTGTAACTGGATACAATGGTAATAAAGTTTACTATAGAATAAAGACTACAAAACCAGAGGCTATGAATGTAGGAGATGAAATAGACTCCAGTTGGAAAAGTAGTTCTAATAGTGATATAATTTTAGAAGGAAACAAGGTAAATGGATTTTATGTAGAATTAGCATCAGGAGAAAATAATAAAGTTGAAAGATGGGGAGTTACAGATAAAATAGAAATTATTTCTTAAAATTAATAAGGAGTTGTCTTTTTTAGACAATTCCTTATTCTGTATAAAGATAAATATGATAAGGTTAGTTTTTATGATTGAAAACTACTATCTTGCTGAAGACAAAGTTTAAAATTATAACAATGGTATTAGTGATTACTTTTACTAATATATCATTTAAAGAGAGTAAATCAATCATTAAATACATAAGTAATATTTCTATAAAGCCAGAAAATAAACGACAAGATAAAAAGGATATAAATTCTTTTAATAGAAAAAAAATCTCAGTTTTTTCGCTTTTAAATACAAAAAATTTATTTGTTATGTACGAAAACAAAACTGCTATAGACCAAGCTAGAGAGTTTGATACTAAAAAAGTAAAATTAATAATTCTTGTAAAAAATAGATAAGTAATAATATTTATCAAAACTGTTAAAGCACCAAAAAAAAGATATAATATTGTTCCTATATGTCTTTTTAATATCAAAAAGATTTCCTCCATTACTTAATATATATTATTTATCTAATTAGTATACCATATATTAATCAATCAATGTGCAGCATAAAATAGTATTTTATAATATATATAATTATAATTCATATTTTATCAAAATAAAATATGACCTAGATTTAGAAATCTGATATAATAAAAATTAAATACATATAAGGGGGTAAATATGAGAAAGTACAAATCAAAAAAATTGTCAAAGCTGCTGGCATTGTTTACAGTTTGCTTTTTAATAGTGTCAACAATACCTGTCTCAGCAGAAAACAATAAAACTCTAAATGGAGTAGAAACTGCAGAGTATTCTGAAAGCTATCTTCGATATTTAGAAGATGTAAAAAATGGAGATACAGCAAAATATAATGGAGTAATACCAACTCCTTATGAAATGGAAGGAACAACACTTCAGACTAAAGGAAGAAGCAGTCTTCCAGCATCATATAAATCAAGTGTATCATATGATCCAAGAAAATTAGATTTAACTACACCAGCAAAAGACCAAGGCAAACTTAATACATGTTGGGCTTTTTCTGGAATGTCAACACTAGAAGCATACTTGAAATTAAAAGGTTATGGAACCTATGATCTTTCAGAAGAGCATTTTAGATGGTGGTCAACTGGAGGAATACATGGATGGGACTTAACTGATATGACAGGTAGTTCGAATGTAACAGCAATTGGATATCTTACAGCCTGGTCAGGTCCTAAGTTAGAAAAAGATATTCCATATAATTTTAAATCAGAAGATGAAGGAGCAACTAAACCTCAAAATATGGATACTGCACCTACACAATTTAATGTAACAGATGTCGTAAGAGTTAGTAAAGATAAAACTTCTGTTAAAAATGCAATAATGCAATATGGTGCAGTGACATCAGGATATGCACACTATTCAGCTTACTTAAGTGATGATGAAAATTCATATAATTGTAATGATAGAAGTGAACCTTTAAATCATTCTGTTTCAATTGTAGGATGGGATGATAATTATTCAAAAGATAAGTTCAAGCCAAGTGCTAGACCAGAATCAAATGGAGCATGGTTAGTAAAAAGTAGCTGGGGAGAATTCAATTCTATGAAAGGATTTTTCTGGATTTCCTATGAAGATAAAACTTTACTTACAGATACAGATAACTATGCAATGAAATCAGTATCAAAACCAGATAGTGACAAAAAAATGTACCAACTTGAATACGCTGGTCTTAGTAAAATAATGTCAAATAAGATAACAGCAGCAAATGTATTTGATTTTAGTAGAGATTCTGAAAAACTTGACTCAGTTATGTTTGAAACAGACTCTGTAGGAGCAAAATATGAAGTATACTATGCACCAGTAGTAAATGGAGTTCCTCAAAATAACTCAATGACAAAACTTGCAAATGGAACAGTATCGTATTCTGGATACATAAATGTACCTACTAACTCTTATAGCCTTCCAAAAGGTAAAGGAGCTATAGTAGTAGTTATAGACAACACAGCAAATCCTAATAAAGAAAAATCAACTTTAGCATATGAAACTAACATAGATGGATACTATCTATATGAAGCTAAAGCAAACTTAGGTGAAAGTTACATACTTCAAAACAACAAATTTGAAGATATAAATACATACAGTGAGTTCTCTCCTTGTAACTTTGTTATAAAAGCTATAACAAAAACATCTTCTGGACAAGCTACTTCAGGAGAATCTTTAACTGGAGCAGATAGATATGAAACAGCAGTTAAAGTTAGTCAAAAAGGATGGACTTCTTCACAAAATGCAGTACTAGTAAATGGAAATGCTATAGTGGATGCTTTAACAGCTACACCATTTACGGCAGCAATTGATTCTCCAATTCTTTTAACAGGAAAAGATAACTTAGATTCAAAAACTAAAGCTGAATTACAAAGATTAGGAACTAAAAAAGTTTATCTAATAGGTGGAGAAAACTCTTTAAGCAAGAATATACAAACTCAACTTAGCAATATGGGTATATCAATAGAGAGAATTAGTGGTAGTGATAGATACAAGACTAGTATATCACTAGCTCAAAAGCTAAATAGTATAAAATCAGTTTCACAAGTTGCAGTGGCAAATGGTGTCAATGGACTTGCGGATGCAATAAGTGTTGGTGCAGCAGCAGCTGACAACAATATGCCAATAATACTTACTAATGAAAAGAGTGAGTTACAAGGTGCTGATGAGTTTTTAAATTCATCAAAAATAAGTAAGACTTATATAATTGGTGGTACAGCTACTTTATCATCAAACTTAGAAAGTAAGCTTTCAAATCCAACAAGACTTGCAGGAAGTAATAGAAATGAAACTAATGCTAAGATAATAGATAAGTTCTATACTAATTCAGATTTAAAATATGCTTTTGTTGTTAAAGATGGTTCAAAAAGTCAAGGTGACTTAATAGATGGACTAGCAGTAGGAGCATTGGGTGCTAAGACAGATTCTCCAGTTGTTTTGGTTGGAAATAAATTAGATGAAAGTCAAAAGACTGTACTTAAATCTAAGAAGATTGAAACTCCAATTAGAGTTGGTGGAAATGGAAATGAAAGTGCTTTTAATGAATTAAATACTCTTTTAGGAAAATAATAATGTTAGATATTTTGTAATTTAAAAAATATTTAATATAGCTTTAAAGATATATAAAAGAAATAAGCCCTAACCGTTAATATGGTTGGGGCTTATTTCTTGAGAAATTTTCTATAGAGAAAAATGTAATAATTTTAAACTGTAAAATAGTGTAAAGATACTCTATAATATAAGATAGTAAGATTTTAAACGAAATAAGGGGGTAATAAAATGAAAGCACCAAAAACTATTTTAACAATATTGACAATAGCGCTTACTTTAAGTGGGATTTCTATAACTTCATCATATGCACTTACAGAAGAAAAATTAATAGGTGAAGGGAGATATGAAACTGCTGTAAAGATAAGTCAAAAAGCATATAGTTCTAGTAACAATGCTGTATTAGTCAATGATAGCTCTTTAGCTGATGCTCTTTCAGCTACACCATTTGCAAAAGCTAAAGGAGCTCCAATACTCTTAACAGAAAGTAATAAACTGGATGATAGAACTAAAACAGAGCTAAAGCGTTTGGGAGCTAAGGATATTTATTTAATTGGTGGGACTGCTGTGTTAAATAAGGATATAGAGAATCAATTAAAAAATGATGGATTAAATGTGGAAAGAATTAGTGGTAATGATAGATATGAGACTTCATTACTTTTAGCAAATAAACTAAAAGATATTAAAGATGTTAAGGAGATAGCTGTTGTGAATGGGGAAAAAGGGCTAAGTGATGCTGTAAGTGTTGGAGCACCATCTGCTCAAAATAATATGCCTGTAGTTTTATCTAGTCCAAAGAATGGAGTAGAACCATTTGAAAAATTTATAAAAGATGAGAAAGTTATAAAGGCATATGTAGTTGGAGGTACAAATTCTGTTTCAAGAGCTGTAGAAAAGAGCCTTCCAAATGCAGAAAGATTGAGTGGAAAGGATAGAAATGAAACTAATGCCAAGGTTATAGAAAAGTTTTATTCTGATGTAGATTTAAATAATCTATATGTAACCAAAGATGGAAGTAAAAATGAAAATCAACTTATTGATTCATTGGCAGTTGGAGTATTGGCAGCAAAAAATGAATCACCTGTTGTTTTGGTCGGTGATAAACTAAATACAAAGCAAAGGGATGTACTTAGTACTAAAAAATTAAGTACTGTAACACAAGTTGGTGGAAATGGAAATGAAGAAGCTTTTAATGAGATTAAGACTTTACAAGATAAGACTATCTTTGAAGCTAAAACTGTTGAAGAATTAACTAATATGATAAATATTGCAAGTCCTAATGACATTATTAACTTTAATCCAAAAGAGGATACTGTAAATGAAGCTTTTAGAATGGTAACAAATAAACCAATAACTGTGAATATAAAAGGGGATTGTTCAAAGACTATCACTGTTGATATGCCTAATGGTGAGGTAAATAACTATGCTACTTTAGTAAATGTTATAGTGAGAAATATTGGTGAAGGTGGATTTAATAATCATGATACAATATCTATATTGTCAGTTCGCGACAAAAATGGTAGAGTTATAGAAAATACTAGAAGTTCAGATATAGATACGTTGATGATATTAGCATCTGCTAATGATACAAAATTGATTAATGATGGATATATAGGAAAACTTATAGATAATTCATCTAATAGTGATATAACTAATCATGGTACTATAGACAAAAAAGTAAATCAGGTTGAGGATTTAGAGGCTAAGGTTGATTCTATTGAAAAAGCTATAGATTCTATAAGCCAGAAAGTCAATAAAATACAAGACATACTAGATAAACTTGGATTTCTAAAGAAATTTCTTAACTAAAAAGATGTATATTTAAGAGAACTATATTTTAGACTTATGTATGAAGATATATAGTTAGATAGAATCATAGCTAAAGCTAAATATAAAGTTAAATCTTGGGGGAGGTAATATGGAGAGTGGATTTGAAGGTAAATTAAATACAAAAACTATAAAAAGTAGAGTTAAATCAATAGATATAATAAGAGGGCTATCAATAGCCCTCATGATAGTTTGCAATAATCCTGGGACTTGGATGAGAATGTATCCACAACTAAGACATGCTATATGGCATGGTGTAACACTTGCAGATTTTGCATTCCCTTTCTTTGTTATATCTTTAGGTGTTACAATTCCAATATCAATAAACAGTAAACTAAAGAATAATAAGTCTACAATACGAATAATACTAAGTATATTTAAGAGAAGTATTTTACTAATGTTGTTTGGATTTTTCTTAAATTACCTAGGAAATCATGACTTAAGTACTGTGAGAATACTTGGAGTGCTTCAACGTATGGGGCTAGTGTATCTTGTAACTAGTTTAGTGTATTTACTACTAAAAAAGCTAAATGTAGGAAGCACTGCAACTATAATTACTTTCTTGTGTATATCTGCATTTATTATAGTGGGGTATTACATAGTTGCAAAACCTTATGGATTTGAATTAGAAGGTTCTCTTGCACAATTAGTGGATTTCCATTTTTTTAAAGGACATTTGTACAAGCCAGAGTTTGAACCAGACGGATTTTTAACAAGTATAGTAGCTATTTCCTCAGGAATGTTGGGCTGTACTATGGGATGTGTACTTCTAAAAGAAAATATAGGAGAGTATAAAAAATTCTTTAAAATATTAATTATGAGTATCATTTTACTTATATGTGCTTTTGCTTTTAATCAATATTTTCCATTTAATAAGAGATTATGGTCAAGCTCATTTGTACTTTTAATGGCTGGAAGTTATGGTATTTTATTGGCAATATTTTACTTTATATGTGACATCAAAAATAAAAGCAAAATATTTACTCCAATAATAGCACTTGGAAGTAGCCCTATTTTTACATATATGTGTCTTGAGATATTGAGTCATGTGTTTTGGAATTTACCAAAACTTACTGATAAAGTAGATTATCCCACTACCTTGGTGGAATGGACTACATATGAACTTATAACACCTTGGGCAGGTACAACGTGGGATTCTCTTGTATTTTCTCTCTTGTATGTATTGTTTTGGGTTATAATAATGTCGTTTATGTATAAAAAGAAAATATTTATTAAAATTTAATGTAGTATTTTGTTTAAAAAAATATTTCTTTAATTTGTTCAAATATGCAGAAATTCTCAGGAATAATCCGGTTTTTCCCTAGCGAAAATTAAAAAAACATGCCATAAAAGATTACAAAAAGATTACAATTTGTAATCTTTTGTGCTATAATGAAAAAAGATTTACATAATATTGAATTTATGTAATATAAAACAAGTTCAAGAAGAATTAAATAAGATTTAAAGATCTAAAAATCTAGGGGGGATACAATGAGAAAAAGAACAAAATTATTAGCAACAGGAATGTTGTCTATAGCAATGGTGGCACCAAACGTGGCTTTAGCAGCAGAAAATACTACTGCAAATACAGAATCTAATTCAGATATTAATATAAATTTACAAAGAAAAAGTGTAGTGTTAGGAAGTAAATCGAATGCAAGTGTAAAATTTAAGGAAAAATTAAACGCTGATTCAATAACATTAAATTTTATGTGTTATGATATGCCACTTGAAGCTACTTTAAATTACAATGAAAAGACAGATGCATATGAAGGTGTAATAAATTACAATAAAGACCCAGAATATTTAAATGTATGGGAACTTCAAAGCATAAAAGTAAATGGTAAAGATGAACAGAAAGTTTTAAACAAAGAAGACTTAGAATCTATGGGATTAAATCTTAAAGATTATGATGTTACACAAGAATTTATAATAAGTGATGCTAACTCGACAAAAGCAGTAAATGAATATATGAGAAAAACTTCTGCACCAGTAAAAAAACTTGCAGGAGCTACTAGATTTGAGACAGCTGTTGAGATAAGTAAACAAGGATGGAAAGATGGAGCTAGTAAGGTTGTAATAGTTAATGGAGAACTAGCAGCAGATGGAATAACAGCTACTCCACTTGCTTCTACATATGATGCACCAATATTACTTGCAAACAAAGATGATATACCAGAAAGCACAAAGGCAGAATTAAAACGTCTAAATCCAAGTGATGTAATAATCATAGGTGATGATGGTTCAGTTTCACAGAAGGCAGTATCTCAAATTAAATCTGCTGTAGATGTAAATGTAACTCGTATTGGTGGAGTTGATAGACATGAAACATCTTTACTTATAGCAAAAGAAATCGATAAGTATCATGATGTTAATAAGATATATATAGCAAATGGATATGCTGGTGAGTATGATGCTCTTAATATTTCATCAAAAGCAGGTGAAGACCAACAACCTATAATATTAGCTAATAAAGATTCTGTACCAGAAAGTACATATAATTGGTTATCTTCACAAGGTTTAGAAGAAGCTTACTACATAGGTGGAGACCAAAGTTTATCATCAAAAATTATAGACCAAATATCTAAGATAGCAAAAAATGCAACTTCAAAAAACAGAGTGTCTGGAGCTGATAGACATGAAACTAATGCAAAGGTAATTAAGACTTTCTATCCAGATAAAGAGTTGAGTGCAATGTTAGTTGCAAAATCTGACATAATAGTTGACTCAATAACAGCAGGACCTTTAGCAGCTAAGTTGAAATCTCCAATACTTATAACTCCAAAAACTTACGTTTCTGCATATCATAGTACAAACTTATCAGAAAAAACAGCAGGAACAGTATATCAAATTGGTGATGGAATGAAAGAGAGTGTTATAAGCTCTATAGCATCTAGTTTATCAAAACACAATGCACCAACAGAACCAGATAATTCTGGTTCAGCAGCAGGAAAGACTGTAGTGATAGACCCAGGTCATGGGGGTTCTGATTCAGGTGCAACTAGTGGACTAAATGGTGGAGCTCAAGAAAAGAAATATACTCTTAATACAGCTTTAGCAACTACTGAATACTTACGTTCAAAAGGTATAAATGTTGTTATGACAAGAGATACAGATAAAACGATGGCTTTAGGAGAAAGAACAACATTATCAAATACTATAAAGCCAGATTTATTTACAAGTATACATTACAATGCATCTAATGGAGCAGGTAATGGTGTGGAAATTTTTTACAAAGTAAAAGATAAAAATGGTGGAACAACTAAGACTGCTGCATCAAATATCTTAAAAAGAATATTAGAGAAATTTAATATGAAAAATAGAGGAATCAAGACAAGAACACTTGCAAATGGAAATGATTACCTATATGTATTAAGAAACAATAAATATCCTGCAATACTTGTAGAGTGTGCATTTATAGACAATAAGAGCGATATGGATAAATTAAATACAGCAGAAAAAGTAAAAACAATGGGAACTCAAATTGGAATAGGAATAGAAGATACAGTAAAATAAAATAAAAAATATTAAAGCAAAATATATCATCTCCTGTTATAATATAAAATATAGCAAGAGATGATATATTTTTGCAAAGAATCAAATTATTTACAATGACGTTTATTGTATTGATAAACTGCTCATTATTGAGTATAATATAGAAATAAGTCAAAAATAAGATAGAAATACGTTGAAATTAAGAATTTAAAAATTTTTTATTCCAATATGGAGGTAGCTATGTCTGGATATACTAATGATGAATGTGAAATACCTAAAGTTACAAGCTATCCAGGGGCAGATAAAGAAATTGCAAGTGAGATTGACTATAGCATAGTAAAAGGGACAGTTTTATTTGACTTGTACCAAAGAGTTATGGATTTAGTTTTATCGATATTAGGGCTTGTAGTAGGTTTACCTTTAATAGCAATATTTGGAATTCTTATTAAAATAGAGGACAAAGGACCAATAACTTATAAGCAAGAAAGACTAGGAAAATGCGGGAGAAGATTCTATATATATAAATTGAGATCTATGAGAACAGACGCAGAAAAATTTGGCGCACAATGGGCTGAAAAAGATGATCCTAGAATAACTAAGGTTGGAAAGTTTATTAGGAAAACTAGAATTGATGAGATTCCACAGCTGTTTAATATATTAAAGGGGGACATGGGTTTAATAGGCCCTAGACCAGAGAGACCAAACTTTACTGTTCAATTTAATGAGGAAATACCTGGATTTATCAACAGGCTTGCTATAAAACCTGGACTTACAGGTTGGGCACAAGTAAATGGTGGATACGAAATCACTCCTGAAGAAAAACTTAAAGAAGATATTTACTATATAAAAAATAGGAGTATATTACTTGACTTTAAGATACTCTTTAAAACTGTTAAAGTAGTATTGACAGGAGACGGAGCTAGATAATTTTAAAATATTAGATTACTAATCAATGAAAAAGCTCTTTAAAAAGAGCTTTTTTATTGTCAAAAAATACAAAAAAGAAAAGGAATGAGAACTTATGATTAAAAAATTTTCTACTATATTATCGTTAGTTTTGCTAATCTCTATTTCTAGTACGATAGGAGTATTTGCAGATGCAAATCCTAAAAAAGAGTTGATAGAAGGTAGTATACCAGAGATTTCAACAGAATTAAATAAAAGAGCATTTAAGAATTCTAAAGAAGTAATTCTTGTAAATGAAGAGTCAATTGTAGACAGTATAAGTGCAACACCTTTAGCATATGCAAAAAATGCTCCAATAGTTGTAACTAAGAGTAAAAATCTTGGTAGAGTAACAAGAAATTATCTAAAAGAACTAGGTCCAGAGAAGGTTACGATAATAGGTGGTTTAAAGGCAGTATCTAAAGATGCTGAACGTAATATAGAAAAAATGGGAATGAAAGTAGAAAGAATAAGAGGAAAAGACAGATATGATACATCTTTAAAGATAGCTAGAGAAATGTACAGAACAGTAGGATTCGATAAAGCATTTTTACTTAGCTCAACTACAGGATTAGAAAATGCCATATCTGTGTATTCTTATGCAGCTAAAAGTGGAATGCCAATAATATGGGCTCAAGATGAAGGTTTTGAAGAACAAATTGATTTCTTAAAAGGTAAAAACCTTGAAAAAATATATGCCTTAGGTGATTCAAAAGAGTTTATTGCAGATATTGATTCTAGCTTAAAGAATATAGAAGGTATAAAGCAAATAAATAAGTCAGCGACAAATATCGATTTAATAAAGAAGTTTTATGATGTAAAAGATATAAATAAAATCTATACTGCTAGATTAGACTTTGGAAGTAGAGCTGATGTAAACGAATATATTTCTTTGGGAGTAGTATCGGCTAAAGAAAATATGCCAATACTGATTTGTAGTGATAATTTAAGTCGTGCACAAGATAAATTCTTGAAAGATAACAACATAAGTGATGTAATTGAAGTTGGGTATACAGTAGGTAATTATAGTTTACTTAAGAGTATATTTAATCTAACATTCTTATCTTGTATAATATTAATACTATTATTACTATTGATTACATTTAGGGCACTTAGATATGAGTCAATATAGTATTTAATTTATAAGGAAGCTTTTCATAGGTTAAATTTACTTAATTAGAATAATGTTTATAAGCAGTTTTAAAAGTTCTACTTTTAGAGTTTAAATTAGATAAGGAGAAATAAAATGTCAAAAACAGCTAAAGCAGCATTGTGGATTATGGCCGCCACTATGTTTTCAAAAGTATTAGGTTTCCTTAGAGAACTTGTACTTGCAAATTTCTATGGAACAGGTATGTATGCAGATGTATTTGTATTAACACTAAATATACCTGGTTTAATCATAGCAGTCATAGGTTCTGCAATTGCTACAACTTATATACCTATGTACTTTGAGACGAAGAAAAGACTCGGAGATGAAGGTGCCTTAAAATTTACTAATAATGTTTTAAATATATGCTATATAATGGCTATAATAATAGCTATTTTTGGGCTTTTATTTACAGAGCAATTTGTTACAGTATTTGCAGCAGGATTTAGAAGTGACCCTGCTAAGTTTCAAGCAGCAATATTATTTACTAAAATAATGATTTCAGGAGTTTTGTTCTTGAGTGGAAGTAAAATATTTAGTTCATTTTTACAGGTGAATGACAGTTTTGTAATTCCTGGACTTATAGGAATTCCATATAATATCATAATAATAGCAGCAATAGCACTAAGTGCAGGAAAAAATATATGGATACTACCAGCAGGAGCACTGGTTGCTATGGCAAGTCAGCTATTGTTTCAACTTCCATTTGCATTTAAGAAATCCTACAAGTATAAACCATATATAAATTTAAAGGATGAGTCCATAAAAGAACTAGTGAATCTAGTCTTGCCTATGTTAATAGGTGTAGCTGTTGGACAGTTAAATATATTTGTTGACAGGTTATTGGCAACTACTTTAGGAGATGGGAAGTTGTCCGCTCTTAACTATGCAAATAGACTGAATGAGTTTGTTATGGCATTATTTGTTACATCTATAATAACCGTTATATATCCTAAGCTGGCAAAAATGTCAGGTAAAGATAATAAAGAAGGATTTATAAGCACTATTGTAAAATCATCAAATTGTATTATATTGGTGGTGCTTCCGATATCTATAGGAGCTATTATATTGGCAGAACCTCTTGTTAGAATATTATTCCAAAGAGGTAAGTTTGACGCCTTATCAACAGACCTTACATCTATAGCTCTTAGATTATATTCGCTAGGCTTATTGGCTTGTGGGGTAAGAGATGTCTTATATAGAGCCTTCTATTCTCTTTCAGATACAAAGACACCAATGATAAATGGAAGTATAGCCTTAATAATAAATATAGTTCTTAATTTAATATTGATAAGACCACTTGGTCATGCAGGTATTGCTATATCAACTAGTACATCTAATATAATTACAGTTATATTATTGTTTATATCTCTTAAAAAGAAAAATGGATATTTTGGAGGAGATAAAATCATAAAGACTGGTCTTAAAAGTTTGGTAGCATCAGGTGTGATGGCAGTAGTCACTTTATTGATATATAACAATCTATATGCATTTATAGGTGCAGGAACAATTAAAGAAATTATATCAGTTGGAGCTGGGGTATTAGGTGGAGCTTCTGTATATACAATATTGATAGTTTTATTTAAGGTAGAAGAGATGGATTTAGCTTTTGAGTTTTTGAGAAAAGGAAAACAAAAACTACTTAAAAGATAGACATTTACCTTAAAAAATTAAAATAGAGTCAGAAAGGATGAAAATATGGATTATAAAAACAATTATGAGATGTGGTTAAATTCTCCTTATTTTGATGAACAAACCAAAGAAGAGCTATTAAATATAAAGGATGATGAAAAAGAAATACAAGATAGATTCTATAAAAATTTAGAATTTGGGACAGGTGGTCTAAGGGGTATAATAGGAGCGGGAACTAATAGAATAAATATTTATACTGTTAGACGTGCAACACTTGGAATTTTAAATTATATTATGAAGACACAAGGTGAAGAAGGAAAGCAAAAAGGAATTATTATAGCACATGATAGTAGATACATGTCAAGAGAGTTTTGTATAGAAGTAGCTAAAACTTTAAGTGCATATGGTGTAAAGGCTTATATTTTTGAAGAATTAAAACCTACACCAGAACTTTCTTTTGCTGTTAGATATTTAAAGTGTGCTATGGGAATAGTAATAACAGCAAGTCATAATCCTAAAGAGTACAATGGATATAAGGTATATGACTCAGATGGTGGTCAAATCTGTATAGATATGGCAAATGATATAATTGCAGAAGTTAATAAGATTGATGATTACAGTATTATTAAAAGTGTAGATTTTGAAGAAGCTTTATCTAAAAATTTAATAACTATATTAGATAATGAAGTAGATGATGAGTTTATAAAGGCTGTTAAGAAGCAAGTTTTAAGACAAAATACAATAGATGAATATGGAAAAAAATTAAAAATAATATATACACCTATTCATGGAACTGGAAATAAACCAGTAAGAAGAGTCTTAAATGAATGTGGCTTTGAAAATGTAATGGTGGTTAAGGAGCAAGAATTGCCAGATTCTAATTTTTCAACAGTTAAGTATCCTAATCCTGAAGAAAAGTCAGTATTTAATATAGCTATTGAAATGGCAAAGAGTAATGGTACTGATTTGATAATAGGAACAGACCCTGATTGTGACAGAGTGGGTGTTGTTGTAAAAGATTCTAGTGGTGAGTATGTAGTATTAAATGGAAATCAAGTTGGCTCACTTTTAGTTAGATATATATTAGAGAGTTTAGTTGAAGAAAATAAACTCCCTAAAAACAATCCTACAATAATAAAAACTATAGTTACATCAGAATTAGGTGCAAAAATAGCAAAGGCTTATAATGTAGATTGTTTAAATACTTTAACAGGATTCAAATTTATTGGAGAAAAAATAAAAGCGTTTGAAGAAAGTAATGATAGAAGCTTTATAATGGGATATGAGGAAAGCTATGGTTACTTAATTGGAACTCATGCTAGAGACAAAGATGGTGTTGTATCTTCACTTATGATATGTGAAATGGCAGCATATTATTTTTCAAAAGGTATGAATTTGTATGAAGCTTTGATAGATACATATAATAAATTTGGATACTACAAAGAGGACTTAAAGTCAGTGACTTTAAAAGGCATAGATGGAATAAAAAAAATAAAAGAGATGATGCTTTACTTTAGAAGTGTTAAAATAGATAATGTGGCTGATGTAAAAGTAGATAACATTTTAGATTATAAAGATGGAGTCGATGATTTACCTAAATCAGATGTACTTAAATTTTTACTTGAAGATGGTTCTTGGATAGCTATAAGACCTTCAGGTACAGAACCTAAAATTAAATTTTACTTTGGAGCAAATTCAGACAACCAAGAAGATGTAGAATCTAAGTTGAATAATTTAATATCTTATATATTAAATGTGGTGGATTCTATATAAAGAGCTAAGGGGAGATAAATAATGAAAGCATACAATGTCATAATGGCTGGTGGAGGAGGGACTCGTTTCTGGCCACTTAGTAGACAAGAAGTACCTAAACAGCTTATAAATTTAAGTGGAGAAGATGCTTTAATAAATGAAACTATAAATAGAATAGATTCTCTAGCAAAAAAAGAGGATTTATTTATAGTAACTAATGAGAAGCAATTGGAAGCTTTAAAGGATACAGTAAAAGATAAATGTTTAGATAGCAATATCTTGCCAGAACCATGTGCCAGAAATACGGCAGCAGCTATAGGTTTTGCAGCCTTTAACATAATGAAAAAATATGGTGATGGTGTTATGTGTGTATATCCAGCTGACCATTATATAAAAGATGAAAAAGAATTTAAATCTATTTTAGAAAAAGCTATCTATATAGCAGAAAATAATGATAAACTAGTAACTATTGGGATAACTCCTACATTTCCATCAACAGGATATGGATACATAAATTTTAATAGAGAAAACACAATAGAAAATGTTGCATATGAGGTAGTGGAGTTCGTAGAAAAGCCAAACTATGAAATTGCTAAAGAATATGTAAACTCTAAAAAATATGTATGGAATAGTGGAATGTTCGTATGGAAAGTATCTAAGATATTGGAAGATTTTAAGAGATACTTACCAAAAGTATATGAAAAATTAGAGGAAATCAGTAATTACTTAGGAACAGAAGATGAAATAGGAAAAATAAAAGAAATATATCCAACAATACAATCAATTTCTATAGATTATGGTATTATGGAAAGAAGTAATGATGTTATAGTAGTTCCTGGTGATTTTGGGTGGAATGACGTTGGTTCTTGGGACTCTCTAGGTGCAATATATCCAACTGATGATGAAGGTAACATCAAAAGAGGTGAAAATATTACTATAGATACTAAAAACTCAATTATATATTCAGATGACAAATTAATATCGACAATAGGTATTAGTGATTTAATAGTAGTATCTACAAATGATGCAGTTATGGTTTGTAGAAAAGATAAAGCTCAAGATGTCAAAAAGATAGTAGAGCAATTAAAAGAAGAAGATAGACAAGAATATATGTAGGAGGTGTTAATTTGATTCCTAAAAAAATACATTATGTATGGTTTGGTGGACCAAAAGGAAATATAGAAAATATATGTATAAATTCCTGGAAAGAGAAACTTCCAGAATATGAGATAGTAGAGTGGAATGAAAAAAACTTTGATATAGAGAAAGAAATAAAAGGAAATAAGTTTTTGGAAGAATGTTATAAAAGAAAGCTTTGGGCATTCATATCAGATTATACAAGAATAAGAGTACTCTATGAACAAGGTGGAGTTTATATGGATACAGATATGCAAATATTAAAGGATATAACTCCTCTTTTAGAAAATAATAGGCTTATATGTGGATATGAAGATGATGGAGAATACATGAATGCAGCCATAGTAGGTGTAGAAAAAGGACATCCTTTTTTTAAAGACTTATTAGAGTACTATGAAAAAGAAATCCTGACTTCTTCATTGTTTACAATACCAAAGGTTATGACTTATCTTATGGAAAAAAATTATAAAAAGATTGACCAAAATAACTATGAAGAAGGTATCCGTGTCTATGATAAAGAATATTTTTATCCTTTTGGATTTAAAGAAGACTTTACACCAGAATGTATTACAGAAAATACTTATGGAATACATTGGTGGGGAAAAAGTTGGGCTAAGAAAAGAAATTATTTCTTAGAAAGCAAGCACTTAACAGGTGTAAATAAGATATGGAAGTGTTGTAAAATATTTGCAAGTAATACTTTACGAAGCTAAAAGGGAGAAAGTGAAATGAAGACTTTAAACGATGATAGAAATATTATGATTAAAAAATATCTTTATATATTTGTTTTGTTTATCATATTACTTAGAAAGTATATGATATCATTTATTGACCCAGATATGAGTATAGGGATGATTAAATCAGCGTTATTTTATTCTTCAATAGGAATACTAATGCTACTTTTTTTATTTGATAAGAGAAAAAGTATAACAGAAATGGTGCTAGTTGGAGCCTGTGTATTACTTTATATATTAAATAGAGAAGGGGCTATATTATTAATTGTTTTGCTAGCTGTATCAGCTAAACAAATAGATGATAAATATATAGTTAAAAGTTATTTAATAATATCTGCATGTTTTTTAATAGGAGCTATATTATTATTTAATTTATTTCCTTCATTAGTATTTAATCAGGAAGTCCACTATAGATATATAGGAAAATTAGATACGCTTGTTACAAGAATGGATTTTGGACTTGGTAATCCAAATGGGGTATTTTATCATATGGTTACTATATATGCAGCATATATATTCTTAAGATATAAAAACTATAATAAATGGGATAGAATAATTTTATTTGGATCTGCATTTTTTGTTTATCAAACTACATATAGTAGAACTGGTTTTTTTACTATATTAGCAGGATTAATATTTGTAGAAATAATAAGGTTGATAGACCTAAAAAAAGTAAAAGGACTACCAATGCTTATAAAGACATCACCGATAATACTCACTTTATCTAGTGTACTTATTGGTATAATGTTTTCTAAAAGTAGTGTACTAAATAGATTATTAGCGAGTAGACCTAAGTTTTGGAATGTATACCTATCTCAAGAGGGAAATTTTATGAAACCTTTTGGAAATTCATATAGCGCTGCTATAAAAGCAACTAATCCACTAGATAGTTCTTATATATATATAATTAGTGTACTAGGAGTAGTTGCTTGCATATTATTTATGTATTTGATGTATAAAGGTATAGAAAGTTTTATAGAAAAAGATAAAAAAGAGTATTTAGTAGCTTTATTCATATTTTTACTATATTCTTTTGCCGAAAATTTATTATTGGAAGCTTCATTTAGTTTTACAATAGTATTACTAATAAAAGAAGTAATATTAAACGATAAAAGAGAGGTAGATTTGTGGAAAGTGAAAAGTAGGAGGTAGTAATGTTAATATCATTAATAATGCCAACATTAAATAGATATGATGATATATATTTACTTATGGACAGCCTAGAAAATCAAACTTACAAAAACTTTGAACTTATAGTAGTAGATCAAAACGATAATAGCAAAGTTAAGGAGATAGTTGATAAATACGTTGATAAGTTAGATATAAAGTATATAAAAAGCGATAAGATGGGATTAAGTTATAATAGAAATGTAGGAATAGACAATGCTAAAGGGCAAATTATAGGTTTTCCTGATGATGACTGTGTCTACGAAAATGATACATTAGAAAAAGTTATAAATTTCTTTAATAAAAATAAAGATTATAAAATATACAGTTGTAAAACTATGGATGCAAATAAAATTGATGCATTTAAGAAAATGTATGATGGAACTTGTGATATCACAAGTTCCAACGTTTTAAATACTATAACATCCATAACTTTTTTTGTTGATTATGGAGAGAAAGAATATACAAGATTTGATGAAAAATTAGGTGTTGGTGGAGATTTTGGTGCTGGTGAAGAGATAGATTATGTTTTAAACTTATTGAGTTTAGGATTTAAAGGAAAATATTTTGGGAATGATATAATTTACCATCCTGCAAAAAAACATTCTAAATCTAAAGAAAAGTATCAAAAAGATTATAACTATGGAAGAGGTTTTGGAGCCATTTGCAAAAAAGAAATAGTCTATAGAAAGAATTATAAGTTTGTAAAGGTTATGGCATCAAAACTTGTAAGAAATATAGGCGGTCTTATATTGAGTTCCAACAGAGATTATCATAGTGCCACTATAAAAGGAAGAATTAATGGATTTAGACAGTATAAGTTATAATGAGGATGGTGTTTATGGACAAGGTTAAATTTTTAATAAATATGCTTTTGGCTTTTTTTATGTATCCATTTAGTAAGCATAAGTTTAATGGTAGAAATATCTGGCTTATAGGTGGACATTCAGGAGATATATACAATGATAATTCCAAGTTCTTTTATGAGTATATGTTGAAAGAGCATAATGATGTAGAAACTTATTGGGTAGTAAATAAAGACAGTAAAGTATTTGATAAAATTCCAGGCAAAAAATTAATAAGAGGAAGTGTAAAAAACTATCTATATTATTACAATTCAAAAGCTATAGTATTTTCACATGCGCCATCAGCAGATATAGCACCTTATAACTTTGCTGTACCTGTTCTTAATTATTTTCATAAAAAGACGATAAAAGTGTTCTTAAATCATGGAACTATAAGTTTTAAAAAGAGAAAACCAATGAATAAAAAGTTCAAAAATATTATAGATAACCTATATAAAAGCTATAATATAGTTACAGCAAGTTCTGAGTTTGAAAGAAATGTCATGGTAAATGATTGGGGAATGTTAGATGACTCAGTTTATATAATTGGAAATGCAAGATATGACAATTTACCAACAAATGAAGTTGCACAAACACGAGATATATTATATACTCCTACATGGAGAGACTGGATAAAATTTAGTTCAGGAAAATTTACAGATACAGATTATTTTAAAAATATAATGAATTTCTTGAATGATGATAAATTAAATAAAATATTAGATGAGAAAGATATAAATGTAAAAATTTATATGCATCATCTTATGCATGAGTTTATAGATGACATAAAAGAAAACATAACTGGTAAACGAATTGTATTTTTAGATAAAGGGGTAACTCTAGCAAATGAAATAAGAAAATCAGCTGTAAACATAACTGATTATTCAAGTGTTGCCATAGACTTTCTATATATGAACAGACCTATTTTATTTTATCAATTTGATTTAGATGAATATATGGAAAAAGTTGATTCGTATATAGATTTAAAAAGCGAAATGTTTGGGTCTTTGGCTTATAATAATGATGAAGCTGTGAATAAACTTATTGATATTATTGAAAATAATTTTGAGGTTATGGATAACCAAAAAAATGAAAGAAATAAGTTTTTCAGATATAATGACAATAAGAACTGCAAGAGGATATATGATTGTGTATTAAGTAAAATTAAATAAATATTTTATAAATGATGAGGAAGGTAATATGAAGAAGAATTTAGTATCTATAATTACTCCCATGTATAATTCTGAAAAATTTATTGAAGCAACCATAAAATCAGTATTAAACCAAACTTATCAAGAATGGGAAATGTTAATTATTGATGATTGCTCAACAGATAATAGTCCTAATATAGTCAAATCTTATATGCAACAGGATAGTAGAATAAAATGCATAAAGACTGAGACTAATAAGGGTGTCTCTAATGCTAGAAATCTAGCATTAAGTAATGCGACAGGACAATTTATAGCTTTTTTAGATAGTGATGACCAGTGGAATAGTAGTAAGTTAGAAAAACAAGTAAACTTTATGTTAGAAAATGACTATGTAATCTCATTTACTTCATATGAACTGATGGACGAAAATGATAAAAAGTTAAATAAAGTAATAAAAGTGCCACCTAATGTGGATTACAGAAGGTTATTAAAGGGAAATATTTTGGGATGTCTTACTGTTGTAATTGATAAGTCTAAACTGGATTTTGAAATTAAGATGAGTGGTGTAAGACATGAAGATTATGTCTTGTGGTTATCTATATTGAAAAGAGGACATATCGCTCATGGAATAAATGAAGTTTTAGCATTATATAGAAAATCTAGTAACTCCCTTAGTGGTAATAAGATAAAGGCTGCTATGTGGACTTGGAATATATATAGAAATATAGAAAAAATACCTCTATACAAAGCTATATACTACTTTATTAATTATGGAATAAATGGAATTAAAAAAAGTTAGATAGAGAGGAAGATTTAATTAATGTATAAATATAAATTTACTGTATTTACTCCAACATACAATAGAGCTCATTTACTTGAAAATTTGTACAATGATTTAAAAGCTCAAACATATGATTTCAACGACTTTGAATGGTTGATTGTCGATGATGGAAGTAGCGACGGTACTAAAGAATTAGTTGAAAAATTTATATCAGAAGATAAATTAAATATAAGATATATATACAAAGAAAATGGAGGAAAACATACTGCAATAAATTTAGGTGTGAAAAATGCAGATGGAGAACTATTTTTCATTGTAGATAGTGATGATGGTTTAATTAAAGATTCTCTTGAAATTGCTAATGATGAATGGAATTCTGTAGAAAATAAAGAAGGATTTAGTGGGGTTGTTGGACTTTGTGTATACCCAAGCGGAGATTTAATAGGCACAGAAATGCCTGAGGATAAAAAAATATGTCACTTTGCAGACCTATATTTTAAATATGGTGTTAAGGGAGATAAAAGCATTGTATTTGTAACTGATGAGCTTATAAAATTTCCTTTTCCAGAAAGAAAAGAAGTGAGATTTTTACCAGAAAGTGTAGTATGGAATGAAATGTCTAAATACTATAAAGTTAAATGTGTAAACAAACCTATGATAATAAGAGATTATTTGGATGATGGTTTGACTAAGAATATATTAAATAAAAATGCATTAAAAGGTAGAGCATTAGAGTTTTTATATTTAATAAATCAAAATACATATCCTTTAGGTAGATATCCATATATGTGGATAAAGAATTACATAAATTTAGCTAGATACTCATTGTTATCTGACAGTCATTATTTTGGCGAAATCAAAAAAATATCTGATAAATTATTGTATTTAGTGTTGTTCCCATTAGGATATTACAAATATATTGGACAAAGAAAGTTAGTATCTAAGTAAACTTGTTGGTATAGTACTGCTAGTTGCTATATAAGGAGAGTAAAAATATGAATGAGCCTTTAGTATCGATAATTACTCCTGTATATAATTCAGAAGAGTTTTTATCAGAGACAATAAAGTCAATCCAAAATCAAACTTATAAAAATTGGCAGCTTTTATTAGTGGATGATTGTTCTAAGGACAATTCAAGTGAAATTATAAAAAGTTTTCAAAAAGAAGATGCTAGAATAAAATATATAAAGCTTGAAAAAAATTCTGGAGCTGCAGTATCTAGGAATGTTGGTATTGAAAATGCGGAAGGGCGATTTATTGCATTTGTAGATAGTGATGATTTATGGGATAGTAAAAAGTTAGAAATTCAGATAGGATATATGTTAAAAGAAAATATCGGGTTTTCTTTTACATCTTATAGATATATGAGACAAGATGGAACAAAAACGAGTAAAGTTGCAAGAGCACCTAAAAAGATTGACTATGAAGGATTACTTAGAAATACTATTATAGGGTGTTCTACTGTAGTCATCGATAGGGATGTCATAGGTGAATTTAGTATGCCTTTAGTAAGAAGAGGACAAGATACTGCAACTTGGTTACAATTACTTAAAAAGGAAAAATATGCATATGGAATTCAAGAAGATTTAGTGAATTATAGGCTAGTTGGAAATTCTATATCAAGCAATAAGATAAAAGCATTAAAACGAACTTGGAATACCTATAGAAATGTTGAAAATTTAAGTTTACCAAAAAGCCTATATGTATTTTGTTTCTATGTTTTTAATGCCATTAAAAAAAGAGTATAAGTTTTATATACTTGGAGGTAAAAAAATGAAAATAGCTATAGCTGGGACTGGATATGTAGGGCTAGTAACAGGTGTTTGTCTAGCAGAGGTAGGCAATGAAAATGTAATTTGTGTTGATATAGATGAACATAAAGTTAAATCAATGCAACTTGGGATAGCACCTATATATGAAGAAGGCCTAGAAGAACTTATGGTTAGAAATTATGAAAAAGGAAGAATAGATTATACTACAGATTATAAAAAAGCTTATGAAGATGTAGATATAATACTAATAGCTGTAGGAACTCCAGAAAGAAGTGATGGTTCAGCTAATTTAGATTATATAAAGGCAGTTGCAAAGCAAATAGCTGAAACTGTAACAAAAGATACTTTAGTAGTAATAAAATCTACAGTACCAATTGGAACAAATGAAGAAATAGAAGATTATATAAATAAAAACTTAAAAAATGATGTAAAAGTTGAACTTGCATCTAATCCAGAGTTTTTATCACAAGGTAGTGCAGTAAGAGATACTTTACATGCTTCAAGAATTGTTATAGGAGTGGAAAGTGAGTGGGCAAGAGGAATACTGGAAGAAATTTATAAACCTTTTAATCAACCTATAATAGTAACTAATAGAAATAGTGCTGAAATGATAAAATATGCATCAAATAACTTTTTAGCACTTAAGATATCTTTTATGAATGATATTGCAAATCTTTGTGAGATAGCAGGTGCTAATGTGGAAGATGTCGCTTTAGGAATGAGTTATGATGATAGAATAGGAAGTAAATTCTTAAAAGCAGGTATAGGTTATGGAGGTTCTTGTTTCCCAAAAGATACAAAAGCCCTTCATTGGCTGTCTGAGCACAACGGTTATGAATTAAAAACAGTAAAGGCTGCTATAGAAGTGAATGAAAGTCAAAAACTTAAATTAGTTAGAAAGGCATCTAAACTAGTAGAGAGCTTTCAAGATATGAAAGTTGCTGTTTTAGGATTAACATTTAAGCCAGATACTGATGATATAAGAGAAGCCCCATCTATTCCAAATATAAAATATTTACTTGAAAGAGGAGCAAAAGTTACTGCATTTGACCCAATAGGAGTTGAAAATACTAAGAAAATATTTGGGGATTCTATACTTTATGCTAAATCTATAGATGATACAATAGAAGATGCAGAGATATGTTTTATAATGACAGAGTGGAAAGATGTCTTAAATTATGATATACATAAGTATAAGGAAAAGATGAAAAATCCTTTAGTTCTAGATGGAAGAAATTGTTACAAGCTTGAAGATATGAAAGAACTAGGTATTGAGTATTATTCGATAGGAAGGTAAATATTATGAAGACTGTTTGTTATTTGGCTGATGGGTCAAATCCTCATACTTTGAAATGGTGTAGTTTTTTTAAAAATAAAGGATACGACATTCATGTTATCTCTTTAAATGGAGGTCACATGGAGGGAATTAAAATTTATGACTTTGGTTCTAATGTAGAAGAACTGAAAAATGAAAATATTTCTAAAAAAACAGGATACTTAGGTTCAATAAAACAAATAAATAAACTAGTAAATGAAATAAAGCCAGATATACTTCATGCACAATATGCAAGTAGTTATGGATTTATAGGTAGTTTACTTGGGTATCATCCATATATTATTTCTGTTTGGGGTACTGATATTTATGATTTCCCAAACAATGGTTTTATACAAAAACAAATTATAAAACATAACTTTAGAAAAGCAGATTATATATTTTCAAATAGTAGAGACATGGCTAAAGAAGCTAATAAATATACAGCCAAGCATGTAGATGTAACCTTTTTCGGAGTAGATATGGATAGATTTAAACCTATGGAAGTAGAAAAAGAAGATGCTTTTGTAATAGGAATTATAAAGAGTTTGGAAAAAAAATATGGAATTGAATATTTAGTACAAGCATTTAAGATGTTGAAAGATGAATATAAAGAAAAGAAAATAATTTTAAAAATAGGTGGTTCTGGAAGTCAAATGGATAACTTAGTGAATCTGACTAAGGAATTAGGCGTGGAAGATGATGTTCAATTTTTAGGTAGAATATCTCCAGAGGATGTCAGTAAGACTTTTAATTCTTTTGATGTAACTGTATTTCCTTCTTTGAGAGAGGGTTTTGGTGTAGCTGCAATAGAATCAGAGTCTTGTGAAGTTCCTGTCATTGTTACAAATGTAGGTGGGCATCCAGAATCTGTATTGGAAAATGAAACGGGGCTAATTGTAGAGCCAAAGCAACCAGAAGAAATAAAAAATGCTATAATAAAACTAATGGAAAATGATGAGCTTAGACTTAATATGGGTAAAAAAGGGCGTAAGTTTGTTAGAGAAAATTATGAAGTTAATTTAAATTTTAATGATATAGAAAAAATATACGACTCTATATTAGATAAATATAAAAAATAAGAATTGAAAAATACAGCAAAAGATAGATGTTGTTGGCTATGCTTAGGTGCGTAGCTTTTGCTGTTTAATGGAGGGCTTCTAGTTATGCGAGAAAGTATAGATTTAGAGAAAGAAAGCTTTTTTAATAAGCTTTTAAAAAAATATAAATTTAGACAACTATCATTATTAATTCTAGATATTTGTAGCGTGCTAGTAGCATTTCGAATGTCTTTGAGTTTGACAGGCAATTTAGATGTATTCAATGTTAATAATGTAATAATTTCAGTTTGTATATATATTGGACTCCATATAGTGTCATTTAGATTGTTTAAGTGTTACAATACATTATGGAGATATGCAGGAGAAGAAGAAATTATTTCGATTTTTATTGCAACTTTAGCTTATCTAATTCCAGCTTATGTGATAAATAGAATATTGGGACTCGATTATCCTATAATGCTTTATGTATTAAATACGATATTTATTATAATGTTTACAAGTGGAGTGAGAATAGGCTACAGGGCTATAAGAATAGTCATGAATAAGACATACTCTAGAGGGAAGGTTTCTAACATTCTTATAATTGGAGCAGGAGATGCTGGAGAGATGGTTATACAAGAATTAAAGCGAAATCCAGAACTTAAAAAAGTAGCAGTAGCTATAATCGATGATGATAAAAATAAAATCGGAAGAATAATTCATAATGTAAAGATTGTAGGAACAACTTCAAAGATAAATGATATAGTTGAAGAATATAAAGTAGATGAAATAATTTTTTCTATTGCCAACATAGAAAAACACAGAAAAAAAGAAATTATTGATATGTGTAAGAATACTAATTGTAAAATAAAGACAATACCAGGAATTTATGAAATTATAGATGGAAAAGTTGATATAAAACAGATTAGAGAGGTAGAAATAGAAGACTTATTGGGTAGAGAGCCTATAAGAACAAATTTAAAAGAGATAAGTAACTATATTGAAGGAAAAGTAATCCTTGTAACTGGAGGAGGAGGCTCAATTGGTTCAGAGCTTTGCAGGCAGATTGCAGGGTTTAATCCTAAAGAGCTTATTATAGTTGATAATTATGAAAATAATGCTTATGCAATACAACAAGAATTGCTTAGAAAATATAAAAACAAGTTGGATTTAAAAGCAATAATAGCTTCAATAAGAGAAGAAAAAAGAATGGATGAAATATTTAATAAATATAAGCCAGAAGTGGTATTCCATGCAGCAGCTCATAAACATGTTCCTCTTATGGAGTCAAGCCCAGGTGAAGCTATAAAGAATAATATATTTGGAACTTTAAATATAGCAGGTTTATCTTCAAAATATAGAGCTAAGAAGTTTGTCCTTATATCTACAGACAAAGCTGTAAATCCGACAAATATAATGGGAGCTACTAAAAGAGCTGCCGAGATGATTATACAGACAATGAATGATGAAAGTCAGACTGAGTTTGTTGCAGTTAGATTTGGAAATGTACTTGGAAGTAATGGAAGTGTAATTCCCCTTTTTAAGAAGCAAATTGAAGATGGTGGACCAGTAACTGTTACACATCCAGATATTATTAGATATTTTATGACAATACCAGAGGCTGTAGGGCTTGTTATACAGGCTGGAGCTATGGCTAAAGGTGGAGAAGTATTTGTACTTGATATGGGAGAGCCTGTAAAAATATTGGATTTAGCAAAAAATTTAATAAAATTTAGTGGGCTTGAACCAGATGTTGATATAAAAATTGAATTTTCTGGTCTTAGACCAGGAGAAAAATTGTATGAAGAACTTCTTATGTCAGAAGAAGGTCTGTTAGATACAGAGCATAAAAAGATTTTTATTGGTAGGCCAATAGATGTTGATAGAGAAAAAATAACAAAATACTTAAAACTTTTAAAAGAAATTACAAACAATGAAGAGACTGAAAAAATAGATGGTGTCATGAGAAAATTAGTACCAACTTACATTAAACCAGAAGATGCTAATATCAAAGAAATTGCAACAACTCGAGAGAAGTAGAATATATTTCTAATTTGTAACCAGGGGGAGCAAAAAGAAACAAATATATACTAAAAAGAAACAAAAGATTACAAAAAGATTACAAAAAGATTACAAAAAAGGTTGCAATTTATTTTGATGTAAGTTAGAATGTTAATTAGGAATTGGAAACGAAGGAACAAAATGTTAAATTTTCGAAAGGATTAGGTATTTGAGATTATGATGAATATTAAAAATAAAAAACATATATTGAAAAAATTTATAGCGATGGTGTTAATAGCAGGAGTTGTTACAGTAGAGGCAGGAGCAATAACAGCTAGTGCAGCAGAGTTATCTAATTCACCTATGACTGCGACAGTAGATCAATGTGATTTCTTAAACATGAGAAGTGGAGCTAGTGCAAATGATGCAATAGTAGGAAAGATAAACACAGGTGACAAAGTTGAAGTTTTAGAACTACATTCAAATGGATGGATAAAAATAAGAACAGTTGACAATGTTACAGGATGGGTAAATGGAGATTATTTAACTATTGAAGGTGGAAATGTAGACGCAAAGGTACAAAATGTTTTAAACTTAGCATTTAAGCAACAAGGTAAACCATATAGATGGGGAGCAACTGGACCAAACTCTTTTGATTGTTCTGGGTTCACTTCGTATGTTTACAAAAATGGAGCAGGAGTTAATTTACCAAGAGTATCAAGATCACAAGCAACAGTAGGAAAGAAAGTATCTAGAGCAGAATTAAAAGCAGGAGATTTAGTTTTCTTTGGTTCAGGTGGTTCAATAAATCATGTTGGGTTGTATATAGGAGATTCTAAATTTATACATTCACCACAAACAGGAGATGTAGTAAAAGTTACTAGTATGGCTCCAGGAACTAATTATGCTAGAAGACTTATAACTGCTACACGTGTTTTACAATAATAATAGATTTAATTTACATAGGATTGAATATTAACATTAAATATAGTTATGTTTAATGTTTTACATAGAAAGTGAAGTATTAATTAATATTAAAATAGTGATGAACGTTATAAAAACAGCAAAGAATATAAATTTCTTTGCTGTTTTTTTTATAATAAATTATTTCATATTATAATCAAATATTAAATATAAATATTAACTATATTATTCAATATTTGACAGATAATATGAACTTTAGATATACTTAGTAAGGAGTATATTGTAGAAAAAAATAAATTTAAGAAATTAAGGGGGATGAAATGAAAAAGATAAGTATATTACTATTATCGTTGGTAATGACACTTACAATGTGTAGTGTAAGTTCATTTGCTGATTCGTCAAATGATAAGGAAATGAGAGCTGCTTGGATATCTACAGTTTATAACTTAGATTGGCCTAAGACTAAAAATAATGAAGCCAAGCAAAAAAAGGAATACACAGACTTATTAGACAAATTAAAAAGTGCAGGAATAAACACAGCAGTGGTTCAAGTAAGACCAAAATCAGATGCTTTATATAAATCAAAGATAAACACATGGTCTGAATATCTTACAGGTACTCAAGGTAAAGACCCTGGATATGACCCATTACCATTTTTAATAGAAGAAGCACATAAAAGAGGAATGGAATTCCATGCATGGTTTAATCCATACAGAATAACTATGGCAGATGAGAGCATAGATAAATTGCCAGCAAACCATCCAGCAAAGAAAAATCCAAGTTGGGTAGTTAAACATGGAAATAAGTATTACTATGACCCAGGTTTACCAGAAGTTAGAAAGTACATAGTTGATAGTATAGCAGAGGTAGTTCAAAATTATGATATAGATGGTGTTCATTTTGATGATTATTTCTATCCAGGAGTAAGTTTTAACGATACTGCTACATATCAAAAATATGGACAAGGACAAAACAAAGACAATTGGAGAAGAGAAAATGTAAATACTCTACTTAGAGATGTAAAGGCATCTATAAAGAGTATAAAGCCTGAAGTTGTATTTGGTGTGAGTCCAGCTGGAATATGGAGAAACAAGAGTAGTGACCCAACAGGTTCAGATACATCAGGTAATGAAAGTTATGTAGGTACATATGCAGATACAAGAGCATGGATAAAACAAGGATTAGTTGATTATGTAGTTCCACAACTTTACTGGCCAATTGGTCTTAAAGCCGCAGACTACTCTAAATTAGTTTCATGGTGGGCAAATGAAGTAAAAGGAACAAATGTAGACTTATACATAGGACAAGGTATATATAAACAAGGGCAATCAAGTTATAATGGGCAAAACATAGCAAAAGAAATAGTGAAGCAAGTAACATTAAATAGAAAATATAGTGAAATAAAGGGTAGTATGTATTTTTCAGCTAAAGATATAGCAAATAGTACATCTATACAAAATGATTTAAAGAGCTTGTACTCTGACAGTAATGAACAGCCAGTGACTCCACCATCTAATGTCAAGGTGGAAAAATTAAGAGGTGCTGAAAGATATGATACAGCAGTTGCAATAAGTAAAAAAGGATGGGCTACAAATTCAGATACAGTAGTATTAGTAAATGGATATTCTATAGTCGATGGTATAACATCAACTCCACTTGCTACTGCAAATGATGCACCTATATTATTAGTAAATAAGGGTGATATACCAACATCTACTAAAAATGAAATAAAAAGACTTAATCCAAGTAAAGTTATCTTAATAGGAGGAAATAATTCTATTGGAGATAAAGTTGAAAGTGAGATAAAAGATACATTATCAAATGTATCAATAAACAGAGTGGGTGGCTCAGATAGATATAGCACATCTCTTTTAATAGCAAAAGAATTAGCAAAGACTAATCCAGTAGACAAACTATATATAACAAGTGGTACAGGTGAAGCAGATTCTCTTTCTATAGCTTCAAAAGCAGGAGAAGAAAAACAGCCAATCGTATTAGTATCAAAAGATAATGTAAGTGATGAAATCTATAATTGGGTATCAGACTTAAATGTAAAAGATGCATACTTTATAGGTGGTAATTTAAGTATATCTGATTCAGTAATAAATAAATTAGATAAAGTTATTACAAATGATGTATCTAAAAATAGAATAGCTGGAGAAAATAGAGAAGAAACAAATGGAAAAGTAATACAGAAATTCTATCCAAATGCTGAATATTCATCAATATTTGTAAGTAAGAGTAATCAGTTAGTAGATGCATTAACATCAGGACCTTTAGCAGCAAAATTAAAATCACCAGTAGTTATGCTTGGAAATAGTGTAACATCTGCTCAGAAAACTGCTCTAGAGCCTAAAAAGACAAGCCTAGTATATGAAGCTGGAGATGGAATAAATCAAACTGCATTAAACAGTTTATTAAACCTAGTTCAATAGTAAGAATTTAATAAAGATACTATATTATAAATGCTATAAAGGCAAATTAAAATAAAAGTATCAAATTGGAAAATGTTAAATTAAAAAGTATTAAATTAAAGTAGAAAGTAAAAAAAGAACTATATACATTTTATAATCAAGTATGTATAATAACTTGAAAATAATTATGTAATATAGTTCTTTTTATATATTTAATCTTATATTTTATAACAATATTTGCGTTAAATGTTTTTTAGTGTTATTATTGTTTAAATTCTATATCATTAAATATAAAATCATGTAATATATCTAAAGTATCTGGGTCAAATCTAAGAACCCAACCAGCTTTTCCATATATACCACCTGTACTATGAATTTCATCATCAATAGGGAATTCAAATTGTTTAATATTTAAGTCGCCCATTTTTAAAACTTGAGCTCCTAGAGAAAGTATTGCATTAGGCTTCATATTAGTTTTAACATATGGAAGAACAGCATCTAATAAACTTGGATATTTAGTAACAGGTAAAGTTTCTGTTTTCTTGATTATAGCTTGTATAATCTCTCTTTGTCTTCCATCTCTTGCAAAGGCAGTATCATTATGTCTGATACGTGCAAAAGATAATGCTTGATATCCATTTAAAGTTTGTACTCCAGATTTCCTAATATATTGTATGCTACCTTTATCATCACTTTTATTCCAACCATAAGTTTCAGGAATAAATTTATTTAATTCACTTATTTCTCCTTTTTCAATTGTAACTTCAACGCCACCAATAGCATCAATTATATACATAAATGATTCGAAATTAACACAAGCATAATTTTGAATATCAACATTAAAGTTCTCTTCAATTGTTTGTATTAACAAATCAGCTTGTCCATAAGCATAGGCATGAGTAAGTTTTTGTTTACCATGACCAGGGATGTCTACATAGCTATCACGAGCTAATGATGTAAGTTTGATATCATTATGTTTGTTATCAATAGTTAATATCATCATAGCATCTGACCTTGAAGAATCTTCATCTGGTCTAGCATCTGTTCCCATAAGTAGTATGTTAGTTATTCCATTTTCATTTTTATGGTCATTATTATTTAATAAATCACTATTTATGCTCGAGTCATGAATGGTAGATAATTTATAATAAAAATATCCATAGACGCTTATAGGGAATATTACTACCAAAAAAGCCAGTAGTATAACAAATTTCTTTAATTTTGACAAAAGTACCCCTTCTTTCTTCTTTTTCCTGTATATTTTTTAATAGCATACACTTAATTATATTAAAGTATTGAGATATATTCCTGTCTCTTATACAAATCT